>JAILGP010000068.1 GCA_024696635.1 Eubacterium sp.
ATAAAAATCTATAGGAATCAGAATTAGAATTATATAGAATATATCTTGCATCTATTAAAAGGCCACCGGGATCCAGCAAATATTCTTCCATTTCCGAAAGACAGCCAGATATATCGCGAACCAGTTTTTTTACATCCTCCATAGTCGGCATGAATCTCTTATACCTGGCTACCAATGTACACATTCCATCAATCTTTACATACATCGTTCTGATTCCATCAATTTCTCTAAGCTCTGTTGGCGGTATAAATTCAAAAATATTACTAACCAGCATATTACATTCATAATTAAAGGGAATATCTACCTTGCTTATTTCAAGATAATTATTAATCCCCCTGCTTTTCTGCAATATCATCATACAACTGCCACCTCCTCAGACGGTCAGTACAAACATCAATTTCATGTTCTCCAGTAATTTCTATATTGTCCCTTACCTTAAGAACCCCATCACACACTGCCAGATGACTTACGTACGCAGTTTCCACACAGGCAGTCTTATAATAAAGTCCCCTGTTATAATCCTCTGAAGCCAGATAGTCCTCCACAATATCAGCCCTTATATATTCAAGGGGAACAGAATAAAGCCTTTCGTATTCTGTAGCCATTAGGCAGCTTCTTTCATAAACAAGAATCATGCCCATAATCATGATAAATACCCCAAACAAAATAATAGGAACTAAAAGGCTGGCTTCAACAGTCATATATCCCCTATTCTTTTTTACATCACCATTAATTTCATTTAAGCCATAAAGCATACTCTTATTCCTTCTCTTTTTTTATATCCAAATGCTAATTACCACACTTAGAGCACGGCGGAAGATTAACCTCACTCAGCTTCTTCCTTTCCACTATTCTCCTCAGCCTGGAGCATGAGGTTGAAGAATGATATTTTTCCCCATAGCTTGTAACCACCACATTTTCTCCAGCCCTACTACCACAATACTCACAAGGACTATAACCCTCTTCCAGTGCTTTCTCTAAAGAGCTATAGTTCATATCCGGTAATAGGTAGGTACAATTTCGTGAATTATGATATACACTTCCATTGGGAGTTACATAAACATAAGGATCTTCATCCTCTCCTTCTTCCTCATCCCCATATTCTCCACTTCTTCCAAGATAAGCACGTTGCCTGATATGCTCCTGACACTGCTTGGAAAATCTTCTTATAAAGGGAATGTTTACATGAATATAGTAGGTTACCCACAGGTCAATATAACCTTCCTCATCAGGAAAACTGGAGCCAAGAAATACGACTCCATGCCTGCCACCCACAATATACTTTTCCAGAAGGGCTTCATTATCCACATATCCCCAGAATTTAACAGTTGCCATAGGAAGATCCATTGCATCCGCCTCCGGAAAGCAGTCAGTCAGATAAGCATATTCTGCCATATATTCCGAGGTTTCTACCGCACCTTCATAAACAAGACCTTTTACGGTATTAAGCTCGGCCATATAAATAAAGGCAAGCATCATAAAGAGTAGTAGAGGAAATGCAATCGCCGCCTCTATTGATGCTGAACCACGATCATTCATTTACTTCACCACCTTTTTATAATCTGCCAGAGAGGTATTTCTATATCCCAACAGGCTGCGCGTTTCAATGAGGCATAAATTCGACAATATTTTTATTTTGAGAGTTTCAGGTTTTTTAAACATTTTTATTTTTAAAAGAATTATTAACACCCGACCTGCTAAAATATATGAAACACCTCTCTGACAGACTAATAACCCCTTTCCTCATGGATTTTAAATTCTTCTCCTCCATAGGAAACATCAGCATTAACTCCAAAGGCTGTAATTGCATTAGACATCCTAAAATCCGGATCCGAATACTCTTCCTCAGTAGCAGCTATATTTAACTGCATAAGATCAAGCATCCTATAGTACATAGTGTCTCCCCTGAGGGCTATAAGAATCATAAGGTATTCCTTATAATTAAGACCTCTTTCCTCATCAGAAGGAAGGCTTACAAGGCTTTCAAGATGTGACAGACTTTCAAAATCAGTCGTCCATGTATCCATAGATTTTATAAAAGGAACACTGTGACCCCTAAGCAGCCTATATACATCCGCAATAGATTCTATATAAGCCCAACAACCTGCCAATAAATATTCAACAACAGGTTCTGCCGGTGGAAACTCTATAGTAAGAAGTGTGGCCGTTGTCTTGCACTCATTCATTTTGACAGAATCAGTGATGATATATACCAGATTCATTCCGAACCTTATAAGTATTATTTCATCAACGACTCTTTTATAATTCTCGCCTTCACTTTTCTTGCCACCAACTATATATTCCATTTCAAAGTCCAAATAAGTGTCGTCGTATTTTTTTTCTGTAAGACAATTAAAATAAGTTGAAGCATATACAACAGCTTCGGCATTTGTAATCAAAGAATCAGCCCATCCATTACCCTTTACAGCATCCATCTTCATGCGATTAATATTTGTAAAATTAGTCTCTATTTCTTCAATCTTATTCTGAGGCTGTCCGTCTGAAGGCAGATCCTCCATACTTACAACATTCCCCTTAATACTTATATCCTGAGGAAGAAGAAGTCCCTCAAGTCCCATACTCACATAATTCTGAAGGGTAATTCTTGGATCAATAACCCTTATCCCATTATCATTCTTGTCTTTATTATCAGCTTCAGAATTCTCTGCTTCCTTGTTACTATCGTCACTTTCTTTATTATTATTCTTACTATTTTCTTCTGACTCCTCTATGGATTTCTTTTTCTCATCTATATCACTATCTATATTCTCTAATTCCTTCTGACCTATAGGCTGGTCCTGTCCACTTGTTTTCTCCAGAATTTTATCAACAGCAATACTAGCCACATTGTATTTGAAATTATCATTTATCTGCTTCTTAAATTCACTGCAGCCATCATCCATGATTCCAAGACATCCTGATAATTCAACACTATTCACCGTAAATGAATCCCCAAGATTTGATCTTAGATTTTCTTCCATGCTGGCTTCTATAGCTCCCTCTCCAGCTCCTGAAGCACATTTATCCAACAAAAGGATATGGTAACGATCAAATATCAATCTGTCATAATTGGCCATTTCACTAGACATAGCTGTATTAACCGCTGTGCTTATTTTTGTTCTTGCCATACTTCTATCTGTTATTGTTATAGTTGTAATGGCTATAAGTAATATGGCCATCACCAGTAAACTGATAAAAATCGTCACATATCCTTTATTTAACATTTTTAAAATCCTCTTATATTTAGATTAACTTATTTAGTCTGTTGTAAATATAACGAATAGTTAAAAACTCAAGCAAAGACTAACCAGTAATCTCAGAAGCGCCATCTCTAATTGATTCCCATATACTTGAAACAAGGGAAACTGCCTGAGCCTTAAAAATAATCACCAGGCCGATCAGGACAACCAATATAAGAATTATTTCTATGGCCGTCACACCGGAATTATCATTTTTTAGTACATTAAAACGAATTTTCAATAGATTATATAAATTTGACATTATGAATTCCTCCTCCAGAAAAATGAATTTATATGCCAATGAGAGCCGGATAAATAACAAGGATCATTACAAGTCCCAACAAAATACCTGTTGGTAACAAAAGCTTTTCTGAAGCCTGTTCTCCTTTTTTTCTTATCATCTCTCTTCTCATATAGAAACTATTTCTAACCTCTGAATCCAAAAGCTTTAAAAGATTGGTATTACCATAAGCCAGATTTTGACTGATTAAAGACATTAACCTCGAATAATGTCCCGACCCCAGTCTTTTACCAAGCTCAATATATTCCGAACTCTCACTTGCTCCTGATTCAATCTTATTAAGGGTAAACCCAACTTCTTCTCTTAAACTTACGCAAACAGACTGCTTACTAGAAGCTTCAATAGATTTTTTGAGCGACATACCCGCTCCAATATAAATAGTCAGACGGTTAACAAAACTAAAATATTCATTTTCCAATTCCCTGGTTCTTTGGCTTCCAGCTTCTTTTAATTTAGAAACCTTATAATATAACCATAAAATTATTATTATGATTCCCAAGGCAAATAGTTTTAACAATTGATCATCTCTATCTTGAACACTTCTTTCTATATATACGTCACCAATTTTTTGGGGAAGCTGCAAATTCTTTTGTGACCTATTCTTTTCTTCAATTTCAAGCATTTCGAGCTTTGCCAACTCAGAACCCACAAGCTCCTCATCACCTAATACAGTAACCTCCATCTGATAAACATCTATATAGTGGCCATCGGTAATCTTTGCACTTAAGCCGACAATTTCCCGGGAATTATCATCCATGTTATCCTTATTAATATTCCCCTCAAAATCCACCACTTGAGGTTTATCAGTATCCCAGGTAATCTTAAGTGTTCCTGTTTCATCCTTTAATGGAAAATTCAGTTTTGTTCTCACATGAAAAATATCTTCATTTTGACCCGGTAGTTCCTTATCAATATATTCCCTTGCCTGATCAGCCACCTCTTGAAACTCCATCTGGCTGTATTCCCGCGAATGTATTTCCAGTTTATAAGTTTGTCCTTCTGCTTCCTGCCCATCAAAAATCTTTAATTCAACGAATTCAGATTCCTCCTTAATATCTGGCCTTTCGACCACATAGGGATCCACTGTTTTTTCGGGTACAAACCCCGCAACTATAACCAATAGAGAAAGCAGTATCAAGCCCACAAGACCCGTATGTATATTCTTCATAAACCATCTGTCAGTTTCTTCCTCCAAGGGTTTTTCGTTAAGAACTGCCGTCCGCCTAATATAATTTTTCACCCTCTCCTTTAGTTCCAGACTAAGCCTGGCTGTCATCCACCCTGCCACCCACCATAAAGGATCTGATCCATCCTTATATTTACTAAAATTTTTTCTGCTTATAATTGCCAACATAAGGACAATCAGCAAAACACCAAATCCTACTATTTGAATCATCTGATAAAAACTCCTTCTATTTTATTTATCCCCAAAGTCCAACCCATTCTTTTACTTTCGCTTTTTCCTATATCTCTATACTACCTGACATCAACAATTCGTTTACCCAGGTAATCAGCAAAAATATTTCCAAATAAGATCAGTGTCATAAGGATTCTTCCTGTAAGATTCCCATATAAGGGATCTAGAAAGTCTCCACTTGTCACCTGTAAAAACAATATAATTCCAGCCGGCATATAGGTCATAATCTGCTGTTCAAGCCTTTTTCCAGCCACCATTACTTCCAGCTCCGCATCAAGCTCTATATTTTCTACTATTCTTTTAACTGTATCCTTCACAATCTGAACTGTATTTCCTCCAGTTCTTAGGGTTATGGATATAACCTGGATAAAATCTTGTATCTCAGAAAGCTCCAGATTATCCGCCATCTCCCTAAGTCCTTCAGGAAGAGATTTATTGACCTTCAGTTTTTTCTCCAGAACATCCAGTTCCTTTACCAGCTCTATATCATTTCCATATAATTCAACAAGGTCCCTTCGCGATAATAATATGGCTCTCTCCATGGAATTCCCAGACTCTATAGCCCCCTGCATGGAAGTAAGCATATTTTTAAACTGATCCAGTACAAGACTTTTCTTTTTTCTTAGCTTTTCCCTTGAGTTAATCCTGAAAACATAAAAACCAAGCAGGGTCACAGGAATCAAACCAAAGATACTTTTATAAAACACATATATAGCAACGCTCATATATACAAATGCCTTTACAAAGCATAAAACCTTATCTTTTGCTGTAAGACTATATATTCCCCTTCTTCCACTTTTAGGGGGATTTTTCTTTTTAATCTTCATATCAAGGCCTCTCTTATTTCCTTTCAGGCATTAGCCGGATCTTGAAATTTTTCCTGAAATATTTCTAAGAGCCCTGCATTTTTTAGCTTATTCAGATTCAGAAGATCATTTATTTTTCTGAATTCTCCAACAATTCTATCTTTATTCCTTCCAGTCTCCTCAAATCTGCATAACTCCCTTGTAACAATCTCATCCTTCTCCACTCCCATAACCTCCCGTATTTCCAGTACTCTTCTGGACTTATCTCTAAGCCGTCCAAGATGTACTACAATATCTATCGCAGAGGATATCTGCTGGCGTACAGCCTTCAAGGGAAGATCTGCACCCATAAGCACCATAGATTCAAGTCTAAGCAGCATCTCATGAGCTGAATTAGCATGTCCCGTTGACAAGCTTCCATCATGTCCTGTATTCATAGCCTGAAGCATATCAATGGCCGCTTCATCTCTGACCTCGCCTACAATTATTCTGTCTGGCCTCATTCGAAGACTGCACTTTATAAGGTCTCGGATTGAAATCATATTTTTCCCCTCCACATTGGCATTTCTCATCTCAAGACGGATGAGATTAGGAATACCCAGGACCTTAAGTTCGGCAGAATCCTCTATTGTTATCACCCTCTCATCTGAGGGAATATATTCCGTAAGAGCATTAAGGAAAGTGGTTTTACCAGCCCCCGTTCCTCCGGAAATGAAAATGTTATATCCTGCCGCCACCAGAAGCCCCAGAACATCTGCCATTCTCTGATCTATGGCTTCATATTCAATCAGCTTATCCATGCCCATTATTTCCTTGGGAAACTTCCTTATGGTTACTGCCGTTCCATCCACCGACACACCCTTAAGAACTACGTTCACTCTGGAACCATCCCTCATGATAATGTCCACAATAGGGTTGGACTCATTTACCATTCTGTTGGCCCCGCCCACGATTTGCTGAATTACATTTTCCAGCCTCTCGCTATCCTCAAAAGTTTTTTCCGATTTATATATACGTCCTGCTTTTTCATAAAAAATATTTTTAGGACCATTTATCATAATTTCTGTAATCGAATCATCCTCTAAAAGATCGGAAAGAACATCCAGCTTTCTTATAGAATTAAAAAGCTCCTTCCTAAGCTCCAGCTTATCCTTTAAAGGAATATAAACCCTACTGGTCTGGTCTATAATGCAGGTATCGATGAGACTGCTGACATCCTCATCACGTATTTCACCGGATAGGTCTAATCTCTCCATAACCGCATTTTTAACCTGCCCCCTAACTGAACCATCCATAATAATCCCCCAATTATGTATAAAAAACAGTAAATAATCCTATTCCATCCCATGCAGCTTCCATAAGGTTTTTGCCATAGCTTGACTATCAACCCCCACATTCGGAACCTCAACCTTGATTTCTTTAGTAATAAGATTTCTAAGTCCCAGTTCCTTAAGCATTTTCCCATGGACCTCAAGCTTTCTAATGGAAACCGGATCATTCAGAACAGGCACATAAAGCCTGTCAAAAATTGTAAGTATATTCATATCCCGGATAGCAGCCGATCCTATATCGAAGACTATCGTTGAAAAAGTCCTAAAATCAACCAATATGTTTATTAGCTTTTCTATATCACTAATAAAAATGTCATGTGTATCCATATATGTTCCCGAAAGATACAAGGAATGGAGGTTTTCTTCTTCAACTATTTCTCCCCTGATAAGTTGGTCCAGATTTTCTGACCCCGTTCTTATCTGATACAGAATGCTGCTATCCAAAGATTTGATATTATCACTATAGTTTTCCAGTGCCACATAGAGCCCACCTCTCACCTCGTCATCATATGCCAACGCTCTTGCAAGTCTGGTCTTACCACATCTTCCAAGTGGCGAGTAAACCCCCATTATAGTGACAGACCGGTTACTATTCTTAGGTTTTTCTACAATAATTTCTCTTAACTGCTCATATATACGCCCCACCTTCTGATACTTATAAAGGCATATAAGGCCTTGTTCTGTTACGAAAGTATCACCTTGACCTCTATATTCCGTAAGTAATACAACTCTCACGTCAGATATGGTAAAGCCCCCATCATTAACCTGGCAGCCAGTTATATCGTCAGTCAAAACCACATCTAAATCTCGGGTTTCCAGGTAGTCTTCGACACCCTTCATGCTGGAAAATACAATCACCTGCATACCTGTTTTCTTAAACCTTTTGGCATAATCCATAAGTCCAGTTGCATAGTCCAAATCCTTATCCGAGATACCTACTTTGTAGGTCTGCATCCATATACCTCCTTTCCCGAAGTGAGTGTAGATAAAGCTTATCAAAGACAAGGCTGCCCAATCTAGAAAGCAAATGTTTGATTATGTAGCATAATATTTTGTTTCAAATCCCATCAGATTCTTTCAATTTCCTTAAAAAAGTCAAAACAAAAAAAACAGAAGAACAAAATCTTCCGCTTCTTTTTATATAGACTACAAAATATTCAATTTGAATTTTAAATTCCCTTTTTTAAATACAAATTGAATCCTGACAAAAAATGAAAATCCATGGAATAACTTGACAAAAAAGCAAAAATAAATGCTCCATATCCGAGCATTTAAGGGTGCACTTCAGCATATATCACAAATGTATTTATTCAATTTTTTGTTACAAATCCGAGCATTCAAAAAAGTGTAAACTACCTTATGTCCACTGTTTTATTAAATTTTGTGGCATTTACCACTTAATCATTTTTTCTGTGATCTACACATCAAGGAATATAGTACCAGCTTTTATATACACAGCTTTCATATACATAAAAAACGCACCCCAAAGGGTGCGTCTTATAATTATTCTTATTAATCCTTTTTATCAATATACTTATTAAGTGTATCAACAACATCATTCAGATTATATGGCTTAGCTATATAATCATCCAGCTGATTCTGCATAATTCTTTCCTTATCGCCAAACATAGCCCTTGCTGTTACCGCAATGATTGGAAGACGAGGTTTACGATTCTCAGTTTCAATCTTTCTTATTTCCTGAGTAGCAGCTATTCCATCCATAATAGGCATCTGTACATCGAAAAGTGCTGCATCATAGGATTTCTCTTTATAAAGCTCAACAGCCTTCTCACCATTTTCAGCAATATCATATGAGAAACCAGCCATACCCAGAAGCTTACCAATAACCTGCTGGTTAACAGGTTCATCCTCAGCTACAAGAATACGAGCATTCTTTCCATTAGCATTATTAATCGAATATGCTGCAGGATCATCCTTCTTAATTTCTTCCTGAACCACATCAGCAGCCTTAACAACCTTAACAGGAATCTCAGCTATAAATGTAGAACCAATTCCTTCCTTACTCTGAACAGAAATTGTACCATTCATAAGCTCTGCTATCTGTCTTGAAATAACAAGACCAAGACCTGAGCCACCATATCTACGTGTATCTGAACCATCAACCTGTGAAAATCTTACGAAAAGCTTACTCATATTAGCATCTGATATACCAATACCTGTATCAGCAACTGCCATACGAAGTCTTATCATATCATCTGCATCATCGATAGCCGCAATCTTTACTCTTACTCCACCATCTGAAGTGAACTTAATAGCATTTGAAAGAAGACAGTTAAGTACCTGCTGTATACGCTGTCCATCTGCACGAACAAGCTTAGGCATATTATTACCAAAGGAAAGATCAAGATCAATATTCTTGCCATTAGCTGCAGGAACATGAGCAGCAACTGTTTCTTCAATAGCTGCCTTGATATCACAGATTTCTTCCTTAATCTTGTACTTACCAGCTTCAAGCTTACTGATATCAAGAATATCATTAATAAGTCTCAGAAGATTATCTGCACAATTCTTAGCTGTAATAAGATTATCTCTATAATCAGCCTGAAGGTCATCAGCCATAAGTGTAAGCTGAATCATACCAAGGATACCATTGATAGGTGTACGAATCTCATGACTCATATTGGCAAGGAACTCAGCCTGAGTCTTATAAGCAGCATTAGCATCAGTGATTGCACGTGAAAGCTTAGCCTCAGTTTCCTTCTGCTCTGTAACATCAATAACAACCATGTTTATATAGTCAGCCTCTGACTTATACATAACTGTGTTAAATACCTTACCAAGCTTCTCCATAGTTATCTCAACATCCATGAGATCGCCTTCTCTGGTACCTGAAGTATTGTAAGCCTTAAACCATGCATTAATATCCTGAAGTGTCTCATTATGACTTTCTCCAAGGATTTTTCCTACAAATGCATCTCTATCAAGATTGAAATAATCGCCAAATGTATTGTTAGCATCTTCAACCTGATAACCTGTAACATCACCTGCAGGATCTATAAGAATCTTAGCCTGTGCAAAGCCTATAGGAAGATTCTTAAAAAGCTTTCTGTACTTATCAGACTGTGTCTTCTCCTGAGCCTTTTCCGATCCAGTACTCATAACAAGAAATACAAGCACCGCTGCAAGAATAACAAGTATTATTCCCACTATAAATACACTCTCAGACAGTACAACACCTGCTATTCCCAATGCAGCAACCAAGGCGGCGCTGATTATAGCCAGTCTTTTAGGGTCCATTTTTCTTAGCTTATCCATAACAACTTCCCTTCTATGTAGCGTATGATAATTGTTTCATTTTATAAAAGCTACAGATAATTTTACCACAGATATCTTACTAGTGAAAGCCTTATTTCGTATTATTTTTTCCTTTCGCTACTAGATATAGTGTATTTTTTAACGCAACCTTAATTTTCATTCTTATCTATATTTTTATTATCTTTTGGACCTTCTTCCCCTTCCTCTTTAGCAAGCCTTCTCTTAGTATTAATCCAGAAAATAACAAATGCTATCCAAAAGCATATACTTACAATAAGTCCTGGCACAAAACCCACCGGAACATATTTAAGTTCCACCTCATGCTGGCCTTCCGAAGCAGAGAATCCTAAGAATGCCCCACCTAATTTACAAACATCAGCCTTTTTACCGTCAACATAAACAGTCCATCCCTCATCAAAAGGAATAGATGTAAATACAATCTGATTATTTCTTAGCTTAATGCTTCCCTTAACATAACCATCCCTGAATTGACTAATATTAAGACCATTTGTCTTAAGTATAGTATTCATGTTATTAAGACTACTTTGATTAAGCATAGATGTAAATACCGATATGGATCCACTGTCAGAATAGGAACTGCTGAATCTTGCATCAAATCTGACCATATCATCACTGGCCAGGTATCCAAGATCCAGAAGCTGATTCATATACCTTCCACTGGCTAATTTTTCATCATTTACATAGTAATCCAGATTTTCCAGATAATTTCCTCTTATATTAATGAAATATCTTCCTGCCTCCTTGACCTGGAAGCATATAATAGCCTTTGGGTTACTGCCCGTAGCCCCTGTATATCCCACATTTGTAGGTGCATTTTCATCCCAGCTTGTACTACAGTCAACCCCACTCACGCCCAAAGAAGGATATTTAGTAATAAATATGTCATCTGAACCAGCAGAAAGTTTTGCAAAATCATTTAAAACTGATGCAGCATTATAAGACTCGTAATCCCAGGATGTCAGAGCCTCATCCACACCAAAGGCAATAGGAAGTGCATCCTTATTCTCATATACACTGGTTGTTTTACCACTCAGAACCTGGGTCATATCCTCCTTCATAGGGAAATAATCACCCTCTCTGACATAAGCATATCTGACGCCAAAAATATCATTTGTAAAAGGAGTCGCCCCCAGATATAGATACTCATTGGCCATGGTATAGAATCCCATATAGGCCATAGTTTTTACCATATCACCCCTTGCAGTAGTGCAAAATGTACCCACACCCTTTACATTATCAAAGGTATTTTCATCAAGCATTATAGGGTTCACCACATCCTGACGGTAGAACTTAAGCCCCTCCGCCTGGGATTTCTCATCAATCTGACCTACAAGTTCTTCCATTTCCTCAGTATACTTCATATAATAGGCGCCATCTGCCACACCTCTCTCATTATAAGCAAGCCCGGCATTGGTAAGTATCTCACATATCATAAGTAAGGAAATAAGAACCGTACTTACCCTGGTAGTAACTGTACTTACCCTTCTCATAAGAAGGAACATGGCATAAGTAAGAACAAGCAAAGCCGATATTATAACAGCAATCTTAGGACTTATATTTGTAGAAAGCTCAGTTTTCTTAAAAATCATCATCATAAGACCGGCAGTAACTATAGCACCAGCAGTAATAGATATATAATGGGTCTTCTTAATTGAAACCACAGCATCATAGCTTATTACCAGAAGCAGGAATATAAGCATAAAGGAAAATCTATTGGGAATTCCATATTGATCATGAAAACCATGCCATATAAAGTTCAGAAGCTTATTATTCATACTTATAATAAATATGGCAATAAGAATAATCCTTCCGACTTTCTCCCATAACTCTTCTATACTAAAAGTGAATATATAAATAACCAGCATAAGTAAAGGAAGGGTTCCACAATAGAGATTGGCAGGACCATCAAAGGAATTCATACTCATAGCCTTGGTGGTAAAGAATATACTTTTTACAAGCTCCCAGAAGCTCTGATACCACTCCCACTTAGGAATCTGGGCACCTGCAGATGCAGTTGTCATTATGGAGAAAAATGCCATGAATAGTGATACTGCCGCCATTCCAGCTGCCATTATGGAATAAGAAGCAAATCTTATGCCATCTGTAAAGAAGGCCTTAATCCCCTTATGTCCACTGGCAAGAAACCAGAGCACAAGGAATATGCAGATCATAAATGATATATAATAATTGCAATACATACTATAGAAAAGAGCCAGGGTATAAAGCCTTGGATCCTTTCTTTCTATAAGTCTTTCATAACCCAGAATTATAAGAGGAAATACCATGATACAGTCCAGCCACATAATATTCCAATAGTAGCTGATCATATAATTATTAAGACCAAAGGCAAGAGAAAGGGCTAATATCAGAAAATTATTAGTAATCCTCTTACCACGTCTTGATAAGTAGAAGCCAAATGTAGCCGATGAAATAGATATTTTTAATGATATGAGTAATGACATAAGACCAATTATTCCCTTACGGCTGCAAAATACCAGCAGAAGGTTAAGTGGTGATGCCATATAATATAGAAGAAGAGCCTGAAAATTCATACCCATACCTACATCCCAGGTATAAGTCAGGCTCTTGAAATTTTTTAATTTGTCCTGATAATCACTGAAAAAAGGAACATACTGATGTATGCTGTCAACCAGGGTAAAGGATTGCTGACCGAAAGGAGCCACCTTATTCATTATCATAACAATAAGCATAAATACAATCGTAATAAGCCCTGCCAAAAACCAGGACCAGTTATTCTTAAAAAATTGTCTATTACCCTTATGTTTCATTATGATTAATCTTTCTACGCTCTTATTCCATATATTCAATAACCTGATGGAAATCCATATTACCGCCAAATATCGACAAAGCACTTCCTATGGTTACATCAACCCTGTTTTTGCCCAACTCCTTTATTATATCCAAATCTTTAAAACTTGCAACACCTCCGGCATAGGTGATTGCTCTATCACCCTGCCAGCTTCCCAAAAGCTCTATAAGCTCCTTGTCAATACCGCCCTTCTTACCTTCTACATCAACAGCATGAATAAGATATTCATCCGCATAATCACTAAGCATATCCATAGTTTCATGTGTAAGGGCAGTATCCGTATAATTCTGCCAGCGATCAGTTACTACGTAGTAAAGTCCGCTTTCATCCCCCGCCTTCTTTCTACAGGAAAGGTCCAGTACCAGATGTTCTCTGCCCACTTCATTTTTCATTTCCTCAAGTCTGTCAAAATCAATAATTCCATCCCTAAAAACATAAGATGTTACAATGACATGAGAGGCTCCAAGCCTTATATATTCAGAGGCATTTTGAGGAGTAACTCCCCCTCCCACCATAAAACCTCCCGGGAACTGGCTTATGGCCTTACCGGCAGCCCTCATATCTTCAATATATTCACGGCTACCCGGCTTATTTAAAAGAATTATATGTCCCCCTGGAAGATTACAGGTCCTGTAAAGTCTCCCATAAAATTCTGCTCCATACTCTGAAACATAATTAGTATCTGCCCCCAAATTATCATCCAAAGAGCCACCAACTATCTGCTTAACCTTTCCATCATGAATATCTATACATGGTCTGAATTTCATACTCTACCTCCAATTCTATTAATATATCCCCTTAATACTTTCTCTTTTTATATTATCTTCTTCTAAATCTTATTCTATATTCTCTTCTTTATCTTTACCGCTAAGAATCCTCATTTCCAGCACTGCCATAGGAAGTATTATGAAAAATGATAATACATCTGCACAGAACTGGGTTATCTCAATCCCAAAAAGTCCAAAGCATTTGGCAAGTATAAGAATAAGAGGAATAAAACATATTCCATTTCTACAGGATGCAGAAATACTAGCTTTAAGGCCACGCCCCATGGACTGAAGCATCATATTAGTCATAACCAGAAATCCCGAAAGAGGTAGAGCCACAGCCTGCCAGCGAAGAGCCACCTTTCCAACCTCTATAACTGCCGGGTCATCTCTGAACCATCCAACTATTTCAGCAGGAAATGTAAATGCCAATACCGCCAGGAAGAAAAGGAATATGGTTCCCCACTTCACACAGAATATATAGCCCTCCTTAACACGACTGTAAATACCAGCCCCATAGTTAAAGGAGCATACAGGCTGATATCCCTGGCCAAAGCCAATAAGGGCAGCCGACATCATAAGAGTTACCCTGGAAACAATGGACATACCAGCTATAGCAGCATCCCCACCCATATCACCAGCAAAATTATTCATAAGTAAGGTTGATACAGCCGCAAGCCCCTGTCTCAAAAGAGATGGAGTTCCTCCATTTGCGATTTCCATCAGAAAATGTCCATTTATCTTCACGTTCTTTATATTAAGATGAATATTTTCTCCCTTTGAAGTTCCTATAAGCAGCATAGTAAAGCTTATAATCTGACCAGAAACTGTAGCTATGGCAGCACCTGCAACTCCCATCTTTAAAACAAGAATAAGAAGGGGATCTAAAAATACATTTACCACTGCTCCAAACATAAGACCAACCATGGCATACATTGCATTTCCCTGAAACCTGAGCTGATTATTAAGTACAAACTGGCCCATCATAAAGGGCGCACCAATAAGAATAATTCTCAGATAGCTTACTGTAGCATCCATGGTAGTGGATGTAGCTCCTATCCAGTCAGCTATTTTATATACAAAGAGATTACCAATTACAGCCACTATAAGACCTAAAACAAGGGAAAATGCAAATCCCGTGGAAGCCATCTCATTTGCTTCCTTTTTATTCCCTGCCCCAAGCATTCTCGACAGATAATTTCCCGAACCATGACCACAGAAAAAACCCAGTGCCTGAATTATGGCCATAACAGAAAAAACAAGTCCCACCGCCGCTGTTGCTTCAGTAGATATCTTTCCCACAAAATATGTATCTGCAGAATTATAAAAGGCTGTCACCATCATACTTATAATAGTAGGAACCGAAAGCCTGATTATAAGACTGGGAATAGGAGTCTTTGTCAATAATTCTCTTCTAGATATTTCTTTACCATTTTTTTTCATATTATCACTCAACCTTTAGCCCAAAAAAGCCTCCATTTTGTATTGTGCAACTTTTACCACATATAAGTCAATCGTTTTTCTTTGAAAAATATAAAAGAAGCATGGAAATCACCACGCTTCTCTCTATTTGCATAATTATCATTATGATTAAGGAACAAGTTATTTAATATAGCATATCTTTTTATTTACTATTTGATCAACTTTTTGATCAACTTTTTGATCAACTTTTTCATTCCTTTTGATCAAAAATTAATGTCTATTTATTATCCACGCCTTCCAAAGCATCCACCAAATCACCAGGATCAACAGACTGATTAAGCTTACTATCCTCATTTACATCTTCAACAGTAAGTGTTCTAAGATGCTCATCAGTAATCTTATCGAACTTAACTATTCTTGTAGCCTGTCTTTCTATACAGCGCTCCAGATAATTACGAGCTTCCCTTGCATTTGCAAAATTAGGCTCATGAGCTTTGGCACGAGTAGTAAGATAATTTTCTACATACTTTCCAGCCTCTTCATCCGTCTGGTACTCCTGTTTCTTAGCCATAGAATTAAATATCTTTGTAAGCTCATCACCACTGTAATCACTGAAGAATATATACTTATTAAAACGAGACTTAAGGCCTGGATTAGAATTAATGAATTCTTCCATCTTATCAGTATAACCCGCAACAATTACAATAAGGTCGTCACGATTATCCTCCATAAGCTTGAGAAGAGTATCCACTGCCTCCTGACCAAAATCCTTATCATCCCCCTTCTTTGTAAGGGTATAGGCTTCATCTATAAAAAGAATTCCACCGATTGCGCTTTCCACAACCTCTGCAGTCTGGGTAGCTGTCTGACCAACAAAGCCTGCAACAAGTCCCGACCTGTCAACCTCCACCAGCTGTCCTTCACTTACAACACCAAGGGCTTTATATATCTTCGCCAGAAGTCTTGCAACTGTTGTTTTGCCAGTTCCAGGATTTCCTGAAAATACCAAGTGAAGTGTTATATCTGGCTGCTTCATGCCTCTTTCCTCACGAAGCTTTCTGATTTTTACAAGATTTATGAGATTAGTAAGGTCCTGCTTTACTGACTTTAAACCAACCAGTGAATTAAGCTCTTCCATCATCTGCTCAAGTGTCTGTTCCCCATCAATATCACTATTTTTATTTACCTTCTTGGCTGTAGCTGTAGTGGTTTCCACACTTGTCTTTTTCGCAGCACTAGAACCACTTATATTATTCTTTCTAAAATTCCTGCTCTTAGGATTAACAGTATTCCTTCCTGTACCATCTGTAAAATAAAGACCATACTGCTTAAGAAATCCATCTAACATAAGAGAGAAATTTGAAAGATTAGCTACCTCCGTTACACTTTCTCCATTCAAGGATATAAATGCAGCACCTATCTCCTTATACATCTCAACTACTTCCTTAGATACAGGTCTTCCAGAAGCAGTTCTTACAGCTCCAGGAGAAAGATCACTTTTCACAAGATAAAGCATGCATCTTGGGGGAGTATTTATAAAATCCTTATCCATGCATTTGCCATACTTAAAGTTGATAAACTGGCCTATTGTCATTACTGTACCAAGATAATCCCTGATAAAATCAATCTCAGCTCTTCCATCCGTACCATCAGATTCAAATAAGAATCCCACAAACTGAAGAAAATTATACTTAATCATCTCCCTAAGTGTCATACCTGTCGCCCTGGTAAGTGACGGATCTGAATTCTGCACATCATCAGCCATTTTAAATACAGTATCAATCTTAAGTTTTAGATTGTAATCAACCATTTATTATATTCCCCCTGGATATTATTCTTCATTTTCAATATCGCCCACAATACTCTTCGCGATATCAAGCAGCTTTTCCTTAACATTCAGATCCGGATCATCCAGAATCATATCAAAAATCTTTTTCAGGATACTACCCATCTCAGGCCCAGGTTTAATTCCCATATCAATAAGTTCCTTACCACCAATAGCCATTTCCTTCATGGTAAGCGGGCTTTTTTCCAAAATAATTTCATCATGAAGTGTCATAAAATTATTAAGAAAATCTTTCTTTTCTTCAAGCCTGAAATCGCTCTGCCCAATCATATCTGCTTTTTTTATCTCTATAAGACTTTCATAATATTCCTCGCCCATTTTGCTAAGCATACGCCTTACAGATTTCTTCGTTATATTACCACTTATTCCATAATCATGCCATAAAATAATAATTTTTACATCGCGTATGGTATCATTATCCATCCTTAGTCTTCTTAATATATCCTCGGCCATCTCCTCACTTTTTACAGCATGAGTCTTAAAATGATCCACTCCATCAGAATCTGTGGTCTTCACTAAAGGCTTTCCTATATCATGAAGAAGAGCCGCATATCTCATAATCTTTGTTGCAGGAACATTTTTTATGACCTCTACTGTATGTCTTCCCACATCATATTTATGGTATGGTGAATTCTGTGGAGTCTCCATGCAAAGACTGAATTCAGGAAGAATCACATCTGTAATCCCCAGTTCATACATAGTTATCAGCTCTTCAGGATGAGGAGAAAGCAGAAGCTTGGTTAGTTCAGTTTCAATCCTTTCTGCGCTTACATTTTTAAGGTCACCTGCATGTTCCTTACCCGCAATATAGGTTTCCTCTTCTATATTAAAGCCCAGCTGAGCAGCAAATCTGACCGCTCTCATGATTCTGAGAGCATCCTCATCAAATCTATCATTAGCTTTACCAACACAGCGGATTACCTTTTTCTCAATATCCTCCATTCCTCCATATATATCCACAAGACCTTCCTCATCATTATATGCCATGGCATTAATAGTGAAATCACGTCTAAGAAGGTCCTCTGACAGGTGACTTGTAAATGTAACGTCGTCCGGTCTTCTATGGTCTGTATACATACCGTCAATACGATAGGTAGTTATTTCATATCTTTCATTCCCTATCATTACAGAAACTGTTCCATGTTTTATACCAGTATCAATAGTTCTTCTATATAAAGCCTTTATCTCCTCCGGCTTAGCAGAGGTAGTTATATCCCAATCATTAGGCTGTCTTCCTAATATGCAATCTCGAACACATCCTCCGACTATATAAGCCTCATAACCCGCATCCCTGATTTTCTTTATTATATTTTTTACATTTTCTGGCATTTCAATTTTCATATTTATTTCCTATCTACTTCCTGTTTATAATTTTTATCGTATGATAGCTTATCTTTAACAATTATATGATAACTTATCTCTGATATTTGCAATTATATTCCAGGTCTATAAAATACTTTTTGCAGATTTTGAGCACTTAAGCTTGAACACTTAACAAATTATAAAACCCGCCTGACTATGAAATCAAGCGGGTTCGATAAATACTATAAGCATTAATTAATTAACTACTTACTGTCCAAGAATTCTAACAGCCTTAACAGGTGTACTGTAATTGTAAGCTGAATACTTGATACCATCTCTTGAGCTTGCTGCATGGACGATTGAACCACCACCGATGTAAATAGCTACGTGTCCAATACCACCACCATTGCTATAGAAGCAAAGGTCACCAGGCTGAAGATCTGAAAGGCTTACCTCAGTACCACAATTTGACTGCATGGCTGCATTATGTGGAAGTGAGTAACCAAACTGTGCATAAACACTAAGTACGAAACCAGAACAATCTGCTCCATTTGTAAGGCTTGTACCACCCCAAACATATGGGTTACCAACGAACTGACAAGCGTAGTTACAAAGGTCAACTCCTGTCTGTCCAGCAGGTGCTGCATAAGATACAGGAGCTTCAGTTGGAGCTTCGGTTGGAGCCTCTGTAGCTTCTACATAAGTTTCAGCTGCTGGAGCCTGCTCTGCTGTCTGTTCTGCTGGAGCCTGCTCTGCTGTCTGCTCAGCTGGAGCCTGCTCTGCTGTCTGCTGTGCTGCCTGATTATCTGCGGCTATCTGTGTCTGTCCCTGAGCCTGCATTGTTGCCTGCTGTTTTGCTTCCTGCTCTGCAAGATATGCAAGCCATGCTCTATCAGCTTCTTCCTTAGCCTTGCGATCCATCTCTGCCTGTTCTTCAACAGAAACAGCTTTTATTGTATCAAACTTAACATCTACATATTCGTTCTTTACGAATCCTCTGACGTCATCATGGATAAGGACCTCTGTCCACTCATCTGTTACGCCATATACATAATAATCTTCGCCTTCAGGTATAAGTGTAACAACTTCACTATTCTCATCCTGGCTCTCACGAACCTTAAGTGTTGTTGTTGTAACAGTAGCTCTTCTTGAGATTCCGTTATTTGCACACCACTCACCTGCATCATCTCCGTAAGCGAGATACATACTTGCTACATAACCTTCGCAGGTACCTGACTTAATCTTTGTCCATTCTCCATCGATTTCATCAACGAGGCAGATACCTCCTCTTTCGATAACACCGATTACCTGGCCATCAGTACTAGCTTCTGTTCTAATATTAACCTTAGACTCTGCTGTACATATAGCTCTATCCTGGAACTGTGTATACTTTTCAGCCTTTGTAAGCTCAGCTGCAAGTGCTACCCCATCAGCATCTGTTGCAGAAGCGTCTGTCGCTGAGGCATCTGTTGCAGAAGCATCTGTTGCTGTACTATCAGCAACTACTGCATCTTCTGCTTCCGGCTGGTCAGCACTTATATCATTAACTGATACCATTCCATTTGTAAGCTCTGAAATTGGATCATCAGAACTATTCTCTTCTATATATTCTTCAACTTTTCCAGCTATTCCTACATTAGATGAATCATAGGACTCAAATTCGTTTTCCGCAAAAACATTAAAACTTTTAACATTTGCCATTGAGAAAATCATGCCGGCAACTAGACAAGCCGATAAAACTCTCTTTGATGGTTTATACATTATGTAACCTCCTAATTTTGCAAACAACACAATATATTGTGTTTTGTTACAATTTTTTTACATTTTTCATTAATTTGTTACAAATTTGTTACGTTGATATAATAACACCAATGAATATTATTGTCAACCAATTGTTAGTTAATGTTGCATATTTTATAACCACAAACATGCAATTTATTGCTACTTGTCACAAAGGCTTCACATAAACCATTTTCATAATCCCCACAAAAATAAAGGGATTCCGGATTTGCAAACCTTTGACAGGACCAGACCACCAAACATATCTTACAAAAATCAAACAAATAATAGTTAAAAATTACCAAAGTTATGTAAATCACTTATCAGGTCTCTATATTATTCGCATCTTTCTTGCATACAAGGCTCTATTTGTGGTATTCTCTTAAGTATTAAGCGCCTGTCAAATTACTTGTAGTATAGCTCATGCTACAATAATATTCCATACGAAAATCATCATATTTATTGCAATATTTTTTCTATATATATTACATTTTACAGGAATTTATGCTTAATATATGATTATCGGATGATTAATTG
>JAILGP010000119.1 GCA_024696635.1 Eubacterium sp.
CATTTATTAAACTACAAGGAGATTTTATAAAAATGGAAAGAAAGAATGCTTGGAAATCCTATGATAAAAAGGATGAAAAAAAGTTAAATGAATTGTGTAAGGGATATAAGGATTATCTTTTTAAAGGTAAAACAGAAAGGGAAGGTACAAGATATATTGTTGAAAAAGCCAAAGCTGCTGGTTATATTGATCTTGAAGCTGCTATCAAAAGTGGAAAGAAGCTTAAAGCGGGAGATAAGCTTTATAGTGTATGCATGGGAAAGACTGTAGCGCTTTTCAATATTGGTAAAAAATCATTGGAAGAGGGAATGAATATTCTTGGTGCCCATCTTGATTCTCCAAGACTTGATGTCAAACAGAATCCTCTTTATGAATCTAATGATCTTGCCTTTCTGGATACACATTATTATGGCGGTATAAAAAAATATCAGTGGGTTACTCTTCCTCTTGCAATTCATGGAGTGGTTGTTAAGACAGACGGAAGTATTGTTGATATTGTTATTGGTGAGGATGAAGAAGATCCTGTATTCTGTGTTACAGATATACTTATTCATCTTGCTCAGGATCAGATGGCTAAGAAGGCAAGCCTTGCGGTAGAAGGAGAAAAATTAGATCTTCTTATTGCATCTCGTCCTATCAAAATTAAAAAATCAGATGACAATAAAGAGGATAAAAATAAAGAAGATAAAAAGAAAAAGTCTGACAAGGATATGGTTAAGCAGATGGTTCTTGATATACTTAATAAAAAATATGGTATGTCAGAAGAGGACTTTATGTCAGCTGAGCTTGAAATAGTTCCGGCTGGAAAGCCTCGTGATATGGGACTTGATTCATCTATGATACTTGCCTATGGTCAGGATGATAAGGTATGTGCTTATACTTCACTTGTGGCCCAGCTTGCAGTAAAAAATCCTGAAAAGACATCTTGTACACTTCTTGTTGATAAGGAAGAAATTGGTTCAGTTGGTGCAACAGGAATGCAGTCCAGATTCTTTGAAAATAGTGTGGCTGAGATTCTTGAGCTGGCAGGATATAATAGTAATCTGTCTCTTAGAAGATGTCTTAAGAATTCATCAATGCTTAGCTCTGATGTTAGTGCAGGATATGATCCTTTATATGCTTCCTGCTTTGAAGCTAAGAATGCTGCATTTCTTGGAAGAGGGCTTGTATTTAATAAATTTACAGGTTCACGTGGTAAGTCTGGTTCTAATGATGCAAATGCTGAATATGTTGGAAAAATCAGAGGCATCATGGAGAAAAATAATGTATTTTATCAGACGGCAGAGCTTGGAAAGGTTGACCAGGGTGGTGGTGGAACCATTGCCTACATACTTTCTCTCTACGGTATGGAAGTAATAGACTCAGGTGTTGCAGTACTTAATATGCACGCACCATGGGAAGTAACATCAAAGGCTGATATATATGAAGCTGAAAAGGGATATGAGGCATTTCTTCTTAATGCTTAGATTTGAAATATGAAAAAGAACTTATTTAGAACTTTATACATGGTCATTATGACCCTCATTTTGGTATGCTCGTTGGCATACCTTTTTGGGGTTATGGAAATCAATGCTGAAGATATAACTTCGGATTATAAGCAGACTATATATGATCAGAATAATGGTCTTGGAAGTTCTGAGATTAATTGTATATATCAGACTAAATCAGGATATATATGGGTAGGTACAGATGGCGGACTTTATAGATTTAATGGGGTGGAATTCAAGCTTTTTAATCTTTGGAATACTGATAAAGCTGATGTTTATTATATAAACTCTCTTTTTCAGGATTCACAGGGAAGACTTTGGGTTGCCACTAATAATTATGGTCTTTTTAGAATACATGGTAGTGATATATATCATTTCTCGGATGAATATTATAGTGGTGTAAAATGTGTAAATGATGTTTGTGAAGCTGCTGATGGGACTATATATGTAGCCACAGCCTATGGTGTATATACTGTAAAAGAGTCTAATGATACGCTTGTGAGAAATGAAGATCTTGCTAAGCATAATATAAAGAAGATTACCCTTGCAGACTCATATATCTGGGGAATATATAATGGAAATACTATTTTTAGTATTGATCAGGATGGAAATGTAGCTGAACGTCCATCGACTGATTATACACAGGAGGAGCTTTCCACTATTTCCAGTGATATAGATGGAAATGTATATATTGGAACGATTGGGAATGAAATCATTTCATTAAGGAATTTTGATGATTATTCATCTAAAATAGCTACAAGAACAGGTATAAATAAAATTATTAATGCTCAGGACAGGGTATATGTTTGTACAGATAGCGGTATAGGATATTTTTACCAAGATGAATTTAAGACCATTGATAATTTGAATATAGATTCCTATGTATCGGATATGCTTTTTGATTATGAAGGAAACTTATGGATTGCTTCTAGCAAATCCGGACTTCTATATATGGCAAAAAGTAAGTTTACCAATATTAATAGGAAATATGGCCTTGACGAAGTGCCTTGTAACAGCATTGCAGTAGTAGGAGGCTATACCTATATTGGAACAGATGAGGGCCTCTGTATACTTAACAAATGGAATATGCCTGTAGAGGATGAGATTACAGAATATCTTAAGGGTGTGGCTATCAGGGATATTATGGTGGATTCAGACCATGATATATGGATCAGTACCTACAGAAGATATGGTGTTGTTAAGTATTCCAGATTTGGAACTATCAAGACCTTTAATAAGGCATCTGGTCTTCTTAGTAATCTGGTTAACTGTACTACTGAGCTTAGTGATGGTAGAATTGCGGTTGGAACAGAGGATGGTATAAGTATTATATCCTCCAATGAGGAGAATATCATAAACTATAATTATGAAACCGGTCTTGAGTATTCCAATATAACTGCCATTCTTGAAGGCAATGATGGAAAAATATATGCAGGTTCAGACGGTGGTGGTCTATATATTCTTGGGGATGGTTCTATTAAGAATTATACTGATGCTGATGGACTTACCTCCAATGTTGTCTCTACCATAGCTGAAGGTAAAAGTGGTATATGGATAGGTACTAATAATGGCCTTACCTTTTATAATGGAACCTTTAGGTCGGTAAGTAATATAGACTTTTCAAATAACATTTATAGCATACTTATGCATGATGATAAGGTTTATATTGTAGGTTCCAAGGGCCTTATTTATGCTACGGAGGAAGAGCTTCTCAGTACGGCACCTCTTTCGGAAAGGTATTACTCTAGTGGTGATGGAATAGAGAATAGAGTATCTATAAATTCACATAGTGAGGTTTTTGATAATATAGTATATGTATGTACCAATTCGGGTATGCTTACATTTGATACAGAGAATATAAAGACAAATGATGTTCCACCTAAGATGACTGTTTCAGAAATAGATATAGATGGAGTTAAGTTCTATTTTGACCAGATGGGCTCTGAGCTTATAGTTCCTTCTGATACTCAAAGGATAGAGATATCATTTGCAGTTCTCAGCTTCTTTAACAGAGATAATATTCAGGTTGAATATCAGCTTGTGGGCTTTGATGATGTGCCGGAGGTTCTTACTGGAAATGATACTATGCAGGCTGTTTATACTAACCTGGATGGAGGAAGCTATACCTTCAGGGTAAATGCGGTAAATGGTGATGGAGTAAGAAGCCAGGAGGATCTTACATTTACTATTAATAAGAAAGAGGGCTTCTTCGAGCTCCGCGCCGTAAGAACCGGACTTGTTGTTCTTATAATTCTTGCACTTCTTATTATCATGGGTGTTATCTTCATGCTTTATCGTCGTTTTATAAGCAAGAATACTGAGCTGGAGGACCTTACTAAGAAACATGAGGATACACTTAAACATAGTACGGCTAAAACTGACTACCTGGCTAATATGAGTAACGATATAAAATTGCCACTGAATGCAATGATCAGTTCGGCCAATACCATGCTTAAGGATGGACCGGATGATGAAAAAGCCCAGTCAGAGCTTCTTAATATCATTGAAAAGGGTAAGGATGTGCTTGGAAAGGTTGATGAAACTATTCTTCTTGCAAGACTGGAGTCGGGAGCTGTGGATATTATTAGTGAACCTTATTCTATAACTACCCTTATTTGTGACCTTTCTGATGGAATGGTTAATAAGCTTTCAAATATTCCTATAAAGTTCCTTGTTGATATTGGAGAGAATATATCTGATATTCTCGTGGGAGATTTTGATAAGATTAAAAATATTGTGGAAATTCTTCTTGATAATGCTATCAGATATACTAAGGAAGGCTCTATAACTCTTTCTGTTGATTATTATAGACTTGGAGAAGAAAATTCTGGTGGAAATCTGGTCTTCAGTGTTGCGGATACAGGAAGTGGTATAAGTCCGGAAAGACTTGAGCATATATTTGAAATATATTATATAGATGAATCTAAACAATCTGTTATCAATACGGGTAATGGGGTTAGTTTATCTATAGCTAAACGTATGGCTGAAATCATGGGTGGAGATATTGATGTAGACTCTACCTATGGGGCTGGAGCTACATTTACATTTTCCCTTTATCAGAGGATTCCTGAGAAGAGCAAGAATGGTATTCCTCTTAATGATAATACTATTGAGCGTGTTTCTCGTGAGGAAGCAGAGAGAATGTGGGCTCCGGATCTGCATGTTCTTGTGGTAGATGATAATGAGCTTAGCAGAAAGGTTTCGACGGATGTTGTTGAAACAATGGAAATTAAATGTGATACAGCTGCCAGTGGTCTTAGTGCTATTGATATGGTAATGAATAATGATTATGATCTGGTTCTTATGGATATTGGAATGCCAGTTATGAATGGTATAGATGCCATGAGGGAGATTAGAGAGCTGGCGGATGAAAAATATGAAGACCTTCCTGTAATAGCTATGTCTGAGGATGTTATAGGAAAAAATAGACAGGAAATTATTGAAGAAGGTTTCCAGGATGTTATTCTTAAGCCTTTTGATATTACTGTGCTTGCCAGTGTGCTTATGAGATTTGCTTCCCCTGAAAAGGTTAAGTTTAAAACTAATGATGTTATACAGTACCTTTCAGAATCCAGATATAGTGAAGGCCTTAAGAAACTGGAAGAATATTTTGATGTGGCCGGAGTACTTGGGAGAATCGGTGGTAATATAGATGTTTATAATAGAATATTAAGTACCTTCTATAATCAGAATAAGACAAGCGTTCAGGAGCTTAAGCAGAAGTTCAATTCTGATTACAGGGGATTTAGAAATAAGATACATAGTGTTCGTACAGGTTGTCAGAATGTTGGAGCAGTTGAAGCAGCAGAAATAGCTCTTCGAATTGAAAATGCAATGACCCTTGGAAATAAGACCTATGCCAGAGATAATCTTAATCTTATTTTTGAATGTCTTAATATTATAAATGAATCTATTGAAAAATATCTCGGATTCCTTGAAAAAGAAAAAGGCCTTTCGGATGAAGAGTATGCTGAACGTCATAGTATAAGTAAGGAACGTGAAGGTGGTAGTGATGAAGCTAATATGGAATCTGATATGGAATCTGATGAAGTAAGAGAACAAAGTGAAGAGAATGATGCTATAGTTAATATAGCTAGTCTTCGTCTCATGAAGGAATGTACTTATTATGAGGATCTTGAAACGGTTCAAAAAATATATGATGATATAAGCGCTGGTCAATACGGAGCAGAAGACATGGATTTCATAAATGTTTTAGGTCAGTGTATAGAACGTGGTGATATGGTAGAAATAAATGAATTGCTTGGCACTTATATAAGTCTTAAGAGCTGATGAAATATTTGTATTTTATTTTAATCATATTATTTTATATATGTGTTATATATGTATAAGAGAGCATTATAAAAAAGACTGAGAAATCAGTCTTTTTTGTTTACAATATTTGAAATATTTTGATAACTATAAATGTATATAAAAATTCATTGTTTTAATTACATGTATGGTTTTATATATGCTTAAAAGTTACCACTTGTTAGCCTAAAAATGG
>JAILGP010000120.1 GCA_024696635.1 Eubacterium sp.
CTCTACATATTTTCCTACAGATGATAATGATTACTTCCAGAAGTCGTTTGATTTCTTTTCAAGTCATGGAATCAAAGTATAATAAATATTAATTGATAAATATTAATTTATAAATATTAATTTATAAATATTAATTTATAAAAATAAATTTAAAAAATATATAAACAATAAAAACCGGATTACTTAATTGTAAGCCGGTTTTTTATATGTATTATTTATTATTCATATTATTATAAAGCGACAGAATCGATAATATCAGTAATTGCAGTAACTGCATCCTGTATTTGACTTTGTTCCATAGTCTGAATATATTTATCCTTGTCATCAGATACCTTCTTTACAGCAGCCAGTAGACTGGCATTTGTAACATCCTCTTCCTGAATTACATAGCTGTAGCCACTTTTTTCAAAGGACTCGGCATTTAATATCTGGTCGCCACGACTAGCCCGTTTTGAAAGAGGTATAAGAATATTAGGTTTTCTGAGAGCAAGTAGCTCGCAAATTGCATTTGCACCTGCACGGGATATTACTATATCTGCAAGGGCGAACATATCTGTGAGCTGGTCCTTGACATATTCGTATTGAACATATCCTTCACGACCATTTAATGTGGAATCTGTTTTGTCTTTACCACATATATGGATAATATTATATTCCTTAAGAAGAGAGTCCAGGCAATTTCTTACGGCATTATTAACTGCTACGCTGCCTGTGCTTCCTCCAATTACCAGGATGGTTGGACGCTTTTGGGTGAATCCACAGTAGTCAAAGGCTTTTTGGGCATCACCTGAAAAAAGCTCCTTTCTTATAGGACTTCCGGTTACTATTGCGCGGCCCCCTTCAAACATATCTCTGGTTTCAGGAAAATTGCAGCATATCTTTGTTGCCCTTGGAAGAGCAATTTTATTAGCAAGTCCAGGCGTCATATCGGATTCATGGATAACTATAGGTATATGTTTAGCTGCAGCTGCCATTACTACTGGAACTGTAACAAAACCACCCTTTGAGAAGATTACATCAGGTTTGAGTTTTCCCAGCAGGACCCTTGATTCATCAAAACCCTTCATTACTCTGATAGGGTCAGACAAGTTTTTTAAGGACATATATCTTCTAAGTTTTCCAGAGGATATTCCATAATAAGGAATACCCAGCTCTTCTATAAGTTTCTTCTCAATACCATTATAGGTTCCTATATAGCTTATTTCATAGCCCATTTCCTGTAGTCTTGGCATGATTGCGATATTTGGAGTAACATGACCGGCGGTACCTCCTCCGGTTAATACTATTTTTTTCATAACTTTATCCTTAGTTTTTATTTAGAATATATAGTTGCAGATGTCTTTATACCATAAAACCTGCCTGTACTGCAAGTTTTTCTATATAAATATTAATTATCTGAGGTGAAATCAGACTACAAGACTCTCTTTTATTCCACTATGCATTTCATATATATGAAGAGAACGGCATTCATTTACAATATAGTTATGCTCATTCATTTCAGGAAATATACGGGAGCTAAAAACCGCATCTCCATCATTTACAAATATCTCAATAGAGGAATTATCTATAAATATTCTGAGGCTGGTAAGACCATGTTCCAAAATCCTGCTTCTTACTTCGCCTATTTCCTGGTTGAATCTATTGGTCATACCGGAACGGTCCATGGTAAAAACTTGCGTTTTGTCATTATAATCTATTAATATTCCGCCGCTTCCATCACCTTTACAACAAAGCCTCATATTAAAGTCCTGAGGGTAGGTGGCAATCAATATTTCTGTAGCTGCAGGAAGTATACCTAAACCTGGATTGATACGGTTTCCCCTGAGACTCAGTATTTGGGGAAGGGGTCTTTGTATAAGTCTTTTATGTCTTATGGTGAGTTCCCTTGGAAGAGTCAGGCATCCAGACCATTCCTCTTGGTCAGTAGGGTAGGTCCCTCCTGGAAGTCCCATCCATGCTATTAGTATAGCCTTTGAGTCATCATCCAGATTGGCTGCACATTGGGCAGCATAGGAATCAAAACCAAAATCCAACAGGCCAAATGTACCTTCTGGTGTAAATGTTAAGGTATTAAAGTCCATGCTTCCTATTAAGTAACCGTTATGATTTGTTCCCTGTCCATGGTCTTCCAGATGAAGATTCTGTGGACAGAATATAAGTACATCCTGATTACTTATACGCTCCAGAGAAGGACATTCCCACATGGAACCAAAATCCTCGTAGCCGGGAACCTTGAGCTGTCCCTTAAAATGCCATCCTGAATTATGCTTTTCTGATTCATATACCAGTATACAACCCTTTAGGTCCTTGGTTTGTCCACCCATTAATATATAGTATTTGTTTGTATTATGATCAAATAATATTTTAGGATCTCTTTGCTCTCTTGTGTACTCAGGATTGGGACCAAAGAGTGGAGCGGAGAATTTTTGAGACCTGCCATCCTCCTTTAATTTTGCTATACAGGTGGATGCCATCATATCTGTAGTCTGGTCTCCATGTATGCCTGTGTAATATAGATAGATATCATCATCCTTAACTAAAGCAGAGCCTGAGAATACGCCCCTGTTATCGAAATAAGTATTAGGCCTTAAAAAGACACCCTTATTTTTCCAGGTAATTAGATCATCAGACGAAATCTGATACCAGTGCTTCATTCCGTGAAATGCTCCCCATGGACACCATTGATAAAAGAGATGCCATTTGCCCTTTTGGTAAACAAAGCCGTTAGGATCATTTAAAAGTCCAGAAACAGGTTGTATATGATAGGTCTGTCTATAGGCAGAGGATAGGGCTTTTTCATGAAGCTTTTTTATTTCCTCAGGAGATTTAAGTATTCTATATTCGCTTTTATATTCCTTTGTATTAATGGATTTCTTCATAAGAACTGACCTCCCTTTTATACGGGTAAAAGAATTACCATATTTACAAAATTATAATCAGTATAAAACGTAGCTTATATTTTATCATATTTATATATATTCTGATAGATAAAAAGGACAAAAAGGGTAAGAATAATCAGTGACCTTAAGAAATAATGTCGGCATAATAAAGCTTGATTAAAGTGGTTAAATGGACAAAATTTACCATAAATAACATTTGTTTTTTAACATAATTATAATGCCAGGATATTATTTTTAACTTTAATAATAACTTGATATATGGTAATATGATTGTATCTGTGCGAATGATTAGGTTCGCTTGATAAAGGGTGATAAAAACACGAATTTACACCATTATTTTATCTTTAAAATATAATCGTACATGAAAACAGGGAGGTACAACAATGAGTGATTACATGAAGACTTTTGAAAAATGGCTTACAGACCCTTATTTTGATGCTGATACAAGAGCAGAGCTTGAAGCTATAAAGGGCGATGACAAGGAAATAGAGGATAGATTTTATAGAAGTCTTGAATTTGGTACTGGTGGACTTAGAGGTGTAAGAGGTGCAGGTACAAACCGCATGAACATTTACACAGTTCGTCAGGCTACACAGGGACTCGCTAATTATATTGTAGCTCATAATGGTCAGAATATGGGAGTTGCTATAGCTCATGATTCAAGAATTATGTCTCCAGAGTTTGCCAGAGAGGCAGCAAAGTGTCTTAATGCCAATGGAATCAAGACATATTTGTTTGAGTCTCTTCGTCCAACTCCTGAGCTTTCTTATGCAGTAAGACAGTTCGGATGTATAGCGGGTATTGTTGTAACAGCCAGCCATAACCCAAGAGAGTATAATGGATATAAGGTTTATTGGGAGGATGGAGCACAGGTTACACCTCCTCATGATACAGGTATTATGGCTGAGGTTGCTAAGGTTGTTGATTTCTCACAGGTTAAGACTATGGATGAGGATGATGCAAGAGCAGCTGGTCTTTTCCAGGTGATTGGTACAGATTTTGATGATAAGTATGTTGCTGAGGTTAAGGCTCAGAGTATCCATCCTGAAATCATTCCTGAGATGGCTAAGGATATTAAGATTGTTTATACACCACTTCATGGAACTGGAAATGTTAATGTACGCCGTGTTCTTAGAGAACTTGGATTTACACAGGTTTATGTTGAGCCACAGCAGAAGATTCCTGATGGATCATTCCCAACTGTTGCATATCCTAACCCGGAAGATCCTAAGGCTTGGGAGCTGGCACTTAAGCTTGCTAAGGACGTTGATGCTGATATAGTTCTTGCAACTGATCCAGATGCTGATAGACTTGGTGTTTACGCTAAGGATACAAAGACAGGTGAATATAAGAGTTTTACAGGAAATATGTCAGGTATGCTTATTGCTGACTATATCTTTAGAGAGAAACAGGCTACAGGAACTCTTCCAGAGAATCCTGCACTTGTAACCACAATCGTTACAACTGATATGACAAAGCCTATAGCAGAGCATTATGGTGCAAGACTTGTAGAAGTGCTTACAGGCTTCAAATATATTGGTGAGCAGATTAAGATTTTCCAGGCAACAGGCTGCAATAATTATGTATTCGGTCTTGAAGAGTCCTATGGATGTCTTGCAGGAACATATGCAAGAGATAAGGATTCAATCGTTGCAGTTATGATGCTTTGTGAGGTTGCTGCATTCTGCAAGAAGCAGGGTAAGACACTTGTTGATGCTATGGAAGATCTTTATCAGAAGTATGGCTACTACAAGGAAGGACTTGCAACACTTGAGCTTAAGGGAATTGATGGAGCAGCTGAGATTCAGAAGAAGATGGAGAAATTCCGTAATGATCCTCCTAAGACACTTGGTGGCTTCAAGGTTCTTGCATCACGTGACTACAAGGCTGATGAAAGAGTTGATTTTGTAACAGGAGAGAAGACTGCTACAGGACTTCCTTCTTCAAATGTTCTTTATTATGAGCTTGAGGACAATGCATGGTGCTGTGTAAGACCTTCAGGTACAGAGCCAAAGATTAAGTTCTACTTTGGTGTTAAGGGTTCAGATATGGCTGATTCAGAGGCTAAGCTTGCTAAGCTTCGTCAGGATATGCTGAGTGAACAGTAAATATAAAATAAATTTTAAATAGTTTCCTTTAAAGGCTTTGGGTATTACGTATTATTTTTAGTTATTAGATTTTTATTATAGGGTATCCGGTTATCTTCAAGAGATAACCGGACCCTGATTATTTATTTTGAAAATAATGTTTAAAATATTTTGAAAATATTTTTGGGGATTATTATATAATGGGGGATCCTGATTTAAATAATTCAGGGAAATATAATGAATTTTCTTAAACAGCTAAGCTTAAAACGTTATTATGAAAATAAGGATGAGGTGGCAGCTAGAAATGTTATCGCGAGTAGTACATTTCTAATGGTTGGTACCCTTGTTGCGTTTGTAAATCTTATTTCTAACCTTTTTATAAGAAAGACTAATGGATATTTTCAAAGCATACTTCTTTTGGTCTATTTCATAATAATGATCATTCTCAGGAAAATTCTTATAAAAATCAATAAAAGAAACTCTACTCTTTTTATGTATATAGTTCAGATTCCCGTTATGATTTTTGGAATATTAATGGGAACATTATGGGATCCTGAATCGGAGACCATAACATTTTTCCTTTTGCTTGTCTGCATGCCTCTTTTTATTCTCGACAATCCAGTAAGGCATCTTATATATATACTCAGCATGATGGGGATTTATATTATATGTGGTTTCCTATTTAAGGAACATGACGTATTTTTACTGGATCTGGTACATGCTCTCAGCTTCCTCATGGGTTCCATGTTTTCATCTCTTTTCGTTCTGGCTGAAAGATTTGATAATATTGAGAACTATACTAGAAGTGAGTACAGGGCCCAGCATGATGTTCTTACAGGTCTTAAAAGCAGATACGCCCTTAAATTGGACGTTCAAAAGTATGTTGGTTCCAATGTATATGCTGCTCTTATCGATGTAGATTATTTTCAATTATTTAACGATTTATATGGCCATACTATTGGTGAAGAGATAGTTATAAATCTGGCTCACAAAACTCAGGATATATTTGGTAAGGATATTGTATATCGTTTTGAAAGCGATGAGATACTTATCCTGAATAATACTGATGGTGAGGTACATTTCAGAGATAAACTTTCGGCTTTGATGAAGGAATTTAGTCAGGTTACTATAAGAGACAGGGTACTTCATCCTACATGTACTATAGCATATGTCTATGGAACACCTGGGTCCAGGGATGCGATGAGTGACCTGGTAAGGCATACTGCTGTCAGAATGCTGGAGGCTAGAAATGAAGGCCGTGGTATTATCAGGGGTTACCCTTACGATGCTACAGCAAAGAGACAAACAGATATTCTTGCTGAGGTTTCTATGGAAACCGGTGCATCTTTAACAGGAATGGATGAACTTACAGGACTTACTAATATGCAGTTCTTCCGTATAAGGGTTGATGAACTCTTGGGAAATATTATAGATATTTCGGAAAAGCCGGTTATTATATATTTCAATATTGGTAATTTCAAAGGCTACAATGAAATAAATGGATTTCTTAAAGGAGATAAGCTGCTTCAGGATATAGCAGATATACTCAGGGAAGAATTTTCAAATAGAATAATATCCAGATTTGCAGAGGACCATTTTGTTATTCTGGATTATAAGAATGAAGTTGAGGATAAATTAAATAGTGTTATTGTCAGAGTAAAACCTCTTTTTGGAAATGTTCAGATGAATCTTAAAGCGGGTATCAATGAATATACAAGAGGAGAGGATATAGGTCTTTCCTGTGATAAGGCAAAGCTTGCCTGTGACAGTATCAAGCATGATTATAATAAAGAATATGTTTTCTATGATGAAAGCATGGAATTAAAGAATAAGCTTGAACAGTATGTTATATCTCATGTTGATGAGGCTGCCCAGAAGGGTTATCTTAAGGTTTATTACCAGCCTATTATAGATGTGAATACTGGTAAGATTATGGAACTTGAAGCTTTGGCAAGATGGGTGGATCCTATACATGGCTTCCTTTCCCCAGGGGATTTTATTCCGGTACTTGAGTCTGCCAGACTTATTCATAAAATAGACCGTTTTATAGCAGAGCAGGTGTGTAAGGATCAGGAGATACTGAGGCAGAAGGCAGGGCATGATGTACCTGTATCAATAAATCTTTCGAGACTTGACTTTATGCTTACTGATATAGTAGGAGAGGTAAAGAGTCTGGTTGAAAGGTATAGGGTTCCAACTAAGAATATCCACATAGAGGTAACAGAAAGTGCTCTTGAGGATGATACCCAGGAGCTTCTGGGAAGACTAAGAGAATTCAGAAATTCAGGCTTTGAGATATGGCTTGATGACTTTGGAAGTGGTTATTCATCACTTAATTCACTTCAGGACTTTAAGTTTGATGTAATCAAGATAGATATGAAGTTTATGAGAACTCTTGAATCAAAGGATGAAACAAGTATTATAGTATCTTCGATTGCAGATATGGTCAGATGCCTTGGCCTTAAATCGCTTACTGAAGGAGTTGAGACAGAATATCAATATGAGTTTATTCGTGTGGCCCATATTAATATGGCTCAGGGCTTCTTATTCAGCAGGCCGGTGACGATAGACGAGCTTGATTTATCAGATAAGTAAAATTAAAGGCAGAATATGAATATAGATAGCAATAATTTGGGACTTTTAAGCATATATTATGCTTGAATCACCTTTACAAATGGCGTAGAATGTAAAGTCGGGTGTTTTAAACATCCGGCTTTTATTTTATTCTAAAAATTTCTTTTAAGGACTAGGTTATAAGCTTTCAAAAATAATGACAAAAAGATATAAAAATATATTAGAAGGATAGCGAGGAAAAAATATGATATCCAAGTATAGTGTAAAGAGACCATATACAGTTTTTGTTGCAGTTGTGGCTGTTTTGGTAATCGGAGTTGTAGCTCTTATGAGAATGACTGCAGATCTTCTGCCTAATATGAACCTGCCCTACGTTCTTATAATAACTACAGATATGGGTGCCAGCCCGGAAACTGTAGAAAAGGAGGTTACCGCACCTATAGAAGCAGGTATGGCAACCACATCAAATCTAAAAAATATTCAATCAACCTCTAACAATTCATATTCCACAGTAATTCTTGAATATGAACAATCGGCTAATATGGATGCCACCCTTATAGAAATTCAGCAGAGCCTGGATCAGATTAAGGGTAGTTTCCCTGATTCTGTAGGAACTCCTATAGTTATGCAGCTGGATCCTGACATGCTTCCAGTTATGGTTGCCGGTGTAAATGTTGAGGAAATGGACAGTATAGAGCTTACTGATTACGTAAATACTGATATCAAGCCTGCCCTTGAAAGTATAGAGGGTGTTGCATCTGTTTCAGTTTCAGGAGGTATTGAGGAAACTGTAAATGTAACTATGAATCAGGACAAGATAGATAAGCTGAATGACAAGATCATGGCCGAGATAGATGAACAGTTTCAGGAGGCAAAGGATAAGCTCGCTGACAGTAAGGCTGATATAGAATCGGGACAGGATGCTGTAGATAGTGGTAAGACAACCCTTGCTGATACCATTGGTGAGAAGAAGAGTGAACTTCAGACCACACAGATAGAGCTTTATCAGACAGGGGAGGAGCTGAACGAGCAGCTTACTACTTATCAGGAATCTTATGATTCATTAGGAACAACAATTGAAACAATGAATACAACCTATGATGGTGCAGTGACAATTGCCGAGTCTATAGCAAGTCTTGAGTCGGTAATATCTCTTTATGACCAGGGACTTCTGGATGATAATACATTTGCCGCATCAGCAGGTATGGATATAGCAACAGCTAAAGCTCAGAAGGCAACTCTTGAAGCGCAGCTTGAGGCAATAAATACACAGCTTAAGGAGAATTCTTCTTCTCTTGCTGAGTACAATATAACAGTTGAAACCTATGAAGACCTTCCAACTGCAGTAGCTGCATTAGAAGAAACAAGGGTTCAGCTGGCAACAGGTATAGAAAGTATAGAGGGTGGTATAGAAGAAGTAGAAACAGGTAAGACCACTGCTAAGGAAGCTATGGAAATCCTGGAGAAAAATGGTATCGAACAGTCAATTACCATGGCAGAAACCTCATCCACCCTTTCTCAGGGACTTGCCCAGATTGAAAGTGCAGAGGATACCATAGATTCTACAATTAAGACCACAAAGGAGTCGGCTGATCTTAATACGATTCTTTCCCTGGATACTCTGAATAATCTTTTGGTTGCACAGAATTTTGATATGCCTGCAGGCTATGCAAAGGGGCCGGAAGGCCAGTATCTGGTTAAGGTAGGAGACAGTATAGATGCAGTAGAAAACCTTGGGGATACAGTTCTTATTGATCTAAATATGGATTCTGTAGGACTTATAAAGCTTTCTGATGTTGCAGATATAGAGAAAATAGATGATTCAGAATCAGTTTATGCAAGACTTAACGGAGAACCTGGTATGCTGGTTTCCTTTGAAAAGCAGACAGGTTATTCAACAGGTGATGTTACAGATTCTATTTTGAATAAGTTTGATAGCCTGGAAAAATCTGAGGAAGAAAATATACATTTTGCAGTTCTTATGAACCAGGGTGTATATATAGATATGATAATTAAGTCAATCCTTCAGAATATGATTCTGGGTGCGGCTCTTGCAGTACTTGTACTTATTGTATTTCTTCGTGACATAAGACCTACTATCATAATTGCCTGTGCTATACCTTTATCAGTTATATTTGCTGTAGTTCTTATGTACTTTACAAATATAACTCTGAATATTATTTCTATGTCAGGTCTTACTCTGGGTATAGGTATGTTGGTGGATAACTCCATCGTAGTTATTGAAAATATATATCGTCTGAGAAGAGAAGGGGAATCTATAAAGAAGGCTGCAGTATATGGAGCAAGCCAGGTTGCAGGAGCTATTACAGCATCTACACTTACAACCATGTGTGTATTCCTTCCTATAGTTTTTACTGATGGACTCACAAGACAGCTCTTTGTAGATATGGGCCTTACAATTGCATTTACTCTTTCAGCCTCCCTTTTAGTTGCCCTGACACTGGTTCCGGCTATGGCTCAGGGACTTCTGAAGAAGACAAAGGAAACAGAAAAGAAAGAGGAAAGCAGGTTTATGAGAGGCTATGGAAAGTTCCTTATGGGAGCAATGAAGTTTAAGCCTCTGGTATTCCTTATTATGATTCTTCTTATGGGAGCTTCAATTGCCCTTGCCATGTCCCGTGGAACTGAGTTTATGCCACAGATGCAGAGTGATCAGCTGACAGTTACCCTTTCTGTTCCAGAGGAGGAAACCAGAACCTTTGAGGAAATGACTTCTTATTCAGATCAGCTTACAGAAAATCTTATGGGAATTTCTGAAATAGAAACCATAGGCTCCATGATTGGAAATGGATCAACCATGGGTGCTCTTTCTGGAGGAAGTGATAATTCAGTTACCATGTATATTCTTCTGGATGAGAACATAAAGGTATCAACTGATGATATAACCTCTAAAATTGAGAAGGCATCTGAAGATATTAACTGTGATGTTACTGTAAGTGCCGAGATTATGGATATGCAGGCTATGACTGGAAGCGGCGTATCAGTTATGATAAAGGGTCGTAAGATGGAGACTCTGCAGAAGCTGGCCGCAGATGTTGCAGGAGTTCTTGAAGCTACAGAGGGAATTTCAGATGTAGATGATGGACTTAGTGATACAACCAAAACACTTAAGATTACTGTGGATAAGAAGAAGGCGGCTGATTATGGAATGACAGTTGCTCAGGTTTATTCACTGGTTGCTTCAAAGCTTGCTTCTACTAATTCAACGACAGCTATAGAAACAGATGTTAAGGATTATGATGTATTTTTAATGACTGATGAGCAGTCAGATATTACAATTGATGATCTTAAAGAGATAACATTTGAATATACAGATAAAAGTAAAACTGAAGAAGATGATGACGAAGACGACGGGGAAGATGATGAGGAAGATGACGAGGAAGAAGATGTAACTGAGGATATACCAATCACCAGAATCGCTTCCTTTACAGAGGGTGAGGAGCTTTCTGTAGTAAGAAGAGATAGTCAGAGTCGTTATATAAGCGTCAGCGGAGAGATAGCTGAGGGCTATAACGTTGGAATAGTAGGAAGTGATATTGAGAGAAGTCTTAATAAGGTGGGAGTTCCTGAAGGCTATACAGTAACACTTCAGGGTGAAAATGAAACCATAAATGATGCTATGGAGCAGGTTATGCTTATGATGCTTCTGGCTGTCATACTGATTTACCTTATAATGGTAGCACAGTTCCAGAGTCTTAAGTCTCCATTTATAATCATGTTCACCATACCTCTTGCATTTACAGGTGGATTCTTTGCCCTATTCCTGACAGGAAAGGCAGTATCGGTAATAGCCATGATAGGTTTCGTAATGCTGGCCGGTATTATAGTTAATAATGGTATTGTACTTGTGGATTATGTAAACCAGCTTAGAAGACAGGGTATGTCCAAGAAGGATGCTATTATTGAATCTGCAAAGACAAGACTTAGACCTGTACTTATGACTGCAATAACAACAATCATTTCCATGTCCACCATGGCGCTTGGAATGGGTAAGGGCGTTGAGATGTCCCAGCCTATGGCTATAGTTGTGGTTGGAGGACTGATTTATGGAACAATTTTAACACTTGTACTTGTACCATGCCTTTACGATGCATTTAATAAAGAAAAGGACATGACAGAAGAAGAAATATAATGTAATTATAAGCATTTTAAAGACCTCATTATCCTTTGATGGGGTCTTTAATATTGAAAAATGTCATATTTTTATAGAAATCATATAAAAAAGAGGTTATAATACAATTTGGGTTAATACGTATGTCTTTTTATTTAATAGCTTTATTGATTAAAATAGACTATGACATATGCATTATTATAATAGTTATATGATTGTGGGGGGAAAACAATAACAATATAGTGAAAGGGAAGGTAAAGTATCTTTTTAAAGATGCTTATTATGTGTGAATATGAAATGTATTGTATGCCTTAATAATTTGAAAGAGGACTTCAGATTTTGTCCTTATTGTGGGACTGAAATAAAGACACCACAAGATTCTTCAGATAATAATTCATCTAACGATGAATCTGATAATAAATCTTCAGGAAATCAGACAAAGAATAATAGCATTGATAAAAATGCTGCTGATAAGTCTGGTGCTTCAGAGAATGATAAAAATAAATCTGATAAAAATAAATCTGAAAATAATAAATCACAAGATAATAAATCTGAAAATAATAAATCCGAAGATAATAAATCTGGAAATGATTCTGATGATACAGAAATAAAGCTGCCATTATTCCTAAATATCATGTATGAAAGTGTAAAGGATGCACCTCTTGATCTAAAGAAAACCATTGAGTGGTATAAGCTGGCGGCTGCTCAGGGTAATGCTGATGCACAGGTTGATCTGGGAACTATGTATAAAAGTGGCAAAAGAGTATTTCAGGACTACAAAAAAGCTGTTGGTTTATATCAAAGAGCTGCGGGTCAGGGAAATGCCATTGCCCAGTTCAACCTGGGTTATATGTTTTATTGTGGACTTGGGGTACTAAGAGATTATGAGATAGCCATGGATTGGTATATGAAGGCTGCCGCCCAGGGAAATGCTGAGGCGCAGAATAATATAGGCTATATGTATAAGAATGGCGAAGGGGTAGCTCAGGATTATGATAAAGCCATGGAATGGTATGAGAAAGCTGCTGCCCAGGGTAATGCCTGTAGTCTATATAATATTGGAGACCTCTATGAAAATGGTTTAGGGGTAGACCAGGATGAGAAAAAGGCAGAGGATTATTATTGGAAATCTGCTAAGAATGGAAATGAGGGCGCTAAGAATAAAATAAAAGATTTGGGTTCTGAATAAAAAAACACCTATTGGATAAGAAATCGATTGAATTACTCTTTCGGTTACATATCCAATAGGTGTTTCTTTTTCTGATTTTTTATCTGATTTTTTGTCTGGATTTTTTATGGAAGTTTATCAATTATTTCGCCTTTTTCCTTTAATTTCTTTTTTGGTAAAGGAACAAATCTATATGTATTTTCCATATATTCAAGATATTCATTTCCAAAACGCTCTGTAAGCAGTGGTTCTTCAGTCTTTTTCATCATTATTGTAAGAAGTCCCCAGTAAATCAGTGGGAGTATATACATAAATGTATTTCCTGAAAAGAAAAGCACTGCAGTACATATGAATATAATACCACCATACATAGGATTTCTTGTTTTAGAGTAGATGCCGGTGGTTATAAGCTTACCCATCATGAGGTTTGTAAATAACTGACAATCAGATAAGGCCTGAGACAACATTGTTATTCCAATAAATAGAAGTATTACTGAAAAACCAATATATGTATATCTAATCCATGAAATTGTAGGAATTCCATAGGTAACAGGTCTTATGTGCCCCAGTATAACACCACATATGGTAAGAATAACTACAACTGGAATAAACATACCACTTCCTCCGAATTTAGGAAGAGGAGCAAATTTTGTAACAACAACAGGGGCGTCCGTTGTGTTGGCAGGACTGGAGGAAATATAATTATTATTAGACATTTCCTCTGTCTTGGTTTCAGATTCTTTTACTAAAGATTCTTCGTCTAAAGATTCTTTTGTAACACCACTAGCATCTGTTTTTGTAGTATTTTCTGAAGTAGTATTTTCTGAAGTAGTATCAGATGAGGCAGCTTCTGGAGTAGTATCTGACGAGGCAGCTTCTGAAGTAGTATCAGATGAGGCAGCTTCTGGAGTGGTATCTGACGAGGCAGCTTCTGAAGTAGTATCAGATGAGGCAGCTTCTGGAGTAGTATCAGATGAGGCGGCTTCTGTGGCACCTACTGTCTCCTGACTTATATTTTCTGTGATATCAGCTATAGAATTATAAGCCTCAGTACCTATATCTTCACTAGTGCCAGTAACTGGATTACCTGCTACTGCTGAATTTCCAAGAAATTCTTTAAGCAGGTCATCTTTTTCTCTTTGGATTCGTATTTGTTCCGGACTTAAGGGGTCATCCAGATTTAATGCCCTGGTTTCTCCTTCATTACTAGTCATCTTATCATTACCTAACATAATTTTGTTGCTCCTTAATATTTAGACAATATATGTATTATAATCTTACTTTCTTTTAAACGCAAGAATTCCTATGGTCATGCATTTTTTTTGAAAGTATTATTCACATTTTCTTCAAAAAATAACCTATTGATTTTGCATGATTTTGTAAAAATTACATTTAAATCTTCTACAAATCTTCTTAATATATATCCTTTTCCATGAATATAATTTGTGATAAAATAGCCATGTATGTTTTTATAAGGAGAGGCTATGTCATATTTAGCATTATATAGAAAATTTAGGCCCACTAGCTTTGATGAGGTTAAGGGTCAGGATCATATAGTTACAACATTAAAGAATCAGCTGGCAGGTGACCGTATAGGACACGCATATCTTTTCTGCGGTACAAGAGGAACAGGTAAAACTTCTGTTGCAAAGCTTCTTGCAAGAACTCTTAACTGCGATAATCCGACGGAAAATGGGCCTTGTGGAGAGTGCCCTAGCTGTAAAGCCAACCTGAATGGAACAGATATGAATGTCCATGAAATAGATGCTGCAACCAATAATGGTGTTGACAATATGCGTCAGTTGAATGAGAATATTAGAAATATTCCTATGAATAATAAGCATCTCATTTATATTATAGATGAGGCTCATATGCTTACAGGAGCAGCTTTCAATGCTATGCTTAAAACTCTGGAGGAACCGCCTGAATATGCGGTATTTATACTGGCAACAACGGACGACTACACAATTCCAATAACAGTTAAGTCCAGATGTCAGCGATTTGATTTTCATAGGATTTCTGTAGAAACCATAACAGACAGACTTGAAGAAGTAGTGGCTATGGAGGGGGAGAAGGCAACAAGGGACGCCCTAAGCTATATAGCCAGAGCGGCAGATGGTTCTCTTAGAGATGCTCTTTCAATTCTGGATGAATGTATGGCAGCCAGTATGGGTAAGGAACTGGACAGAGATTCGGTTCTTAATACAGTTGGAGCCGTAAAGGTTGATATATATTTTGACCTTTTAGGTGCGATTACGGAAAATGATCCTGAAAGGGTTCTCAATATAATAAATGATGCGGTTTGGGATGGTAAGGACCTTACTAAATTTGCAGATGATTTTACATGGTTTGTCAGAAATATGCTTTTCATGAAGCTTTCGCCTAATATAGGTTCAGAGCTTGATATGACAAGTGAAAATGTAAACAGGATGAAGAGTGTGGGAGCCGATATAAGTACTTCAGTTCTTTCCAGATATTTGGGAATACTTCAGGAATTATGCAGCTCCATAAGGAAGTCCTCTATCCAAAGAGTTACATTTGAGATGGCAATGATTAAGCTTATGCATCCGGAAACAGATGTGGATGTAGAAAGTCTTATAAGAAGGATAGATGCCCTGGAGAATAGGAGCGGTGGACCTGCCTATGATCCAGAAACCAATCAGGAAATATCCAGAATAGAAAGCCGTGAAGTGGAAGCCCTTGTGGATGCAAGACTGGAGAAAAAGCTTCCTAAGCTGCTTAAGGAAATGGGGCCTGTGGCTTCAGCTCCGACAAGTGTGGAGGAAAGCAATACGGCTCATAAATATGGTATTAATTTGAGAGATCCAGCTGCAGTAAATCAGAAGCAGGGTGAGATTATAGATAATAACCTGAGAAAAAGTTTTCCTCCTGCTGAATATGAGGATCTCCAAAAGGTGTCCAATATTTTTAGGGCAAAGATACTTCCCCAGCTTAAGAATCCCCTTAAATTATATTTGCGTGAGGATGAAGTGCCTCTTGATGTAGATAAGAATTATAGGATTGGTTCTACTTTAAAGCTTCTTATGATTTTCTATGATGTTGATCTGGAAGAAAACCATGTTCATTATACCTATTATAGAAAAGAAGAAAATAAGGCTTATCTGGAAAATACTATAAGCAACTACATACAGAAAAATGTTGAAATAGAGTATGTGGTAAGAAAGGGTAAAAAACCTATTATTGATGAAGATTCACTGGCTATAAATAAAATAGCTGGTAAAATAAATACATATGAAAATGAGGAGGAAAGAAATGGCTAAGAGAGGCGGTTATCCAGGAGGAATGATGCCTGGTAATATGAATAATCTTATGAAGCAGGCTCAGAAAATGCAGAAACAGATGGAGGAAACTCAGGCTGAGCTTGAAGCTAAGGAATATGAGATAAGCTCCGGTGGTGGAGTTGTTAAGGTTAAGATTAATGGTCAGAAGGAGATAACAGAGCTTACAATTGATCCAGAGGTTGTAGACCCTGATGATATTGAGATGCTTCAAGACCTTATAATGGCGGCTGTTAATGAGGCAATCCGTACACAGGTTGATGATGAAAAGGAACAGCTTGGTAAGATTACCGGCGGACTTGGAGGCATGGGAGGCGGACTTGGAGGTCTCTTCTAAATGAATATATATGGTGGAGAGGTCAGCAGACTGATCGAAGAACTGGGACATCTGCCTGGTATAGGTACAAGAACTGCCCAGAGACTTGCATTTTATATTATAGGGATGCCAGAGGATCGTGCCCTGGCCCTGTCTAATGCAATTGTAAATGCAAAAAAGAATATAAAATATTGTAAAGAATGCTATACTATGACAGATAGTGAAATCTGCCCAATATGCTCTAATCCTAACAGGGATAAGAAAACTATCATGGTAGTGGAGTCTCCTAGAGATATGGCTGCCTATGAAAGAACTGGTAAATTTGAAGGTGTTTATCATGTCCTTCATGGGGTTATTAATCCAAGTCAGGGTATTGGCCCACAGGAGATAAAACTAAAGGAGCTTATGGTAAGACTCAGGGGAGATGTTGATGAGCTTATAATAGCAACAAATTCCAGCGTAGAAGGGGAGGCAACAGCCATGTATATATCAAAGATGGTAAAGCCTGCTGGAATAAAGGTTACACGTATAGCCAGCGGAGTGCCTGTAGGTGGTGATCTTGAGGTAACTGATGAGGTTACACTTATGAGGGCCTTACAGGGAAGGGTCGAAATCTAAGTTATAATTAAGAAATTTAGATTTAAAGCATTATATTAAAATAACAATATAAGGAGGGGTTACTAATGAAGAGGATAGGAATACTCACAAGTGGTGGCGATTGTCAGGCATTGAATCCTACTATGAGAGGTGTTGTAAAGGGCCTGGAGAATCTTTTTGGTGATGTAGAAATTTATGGTTTCCTTGAGGGTTACAAGGGACTTATTTATGGTAATTATAAAAAGATGGAACCTATGGAATTTTCCGGCCTTCTTGCTAAGGGTGGAACAGTTCTTGGTACATCAAGAGTTCCGTTTAAATACCTGGACACTCCTACTGAGGATGGAGTTGACAAGGTTCCTGCTATGATCAAGACTTATAAGAAGCTTGAATTGGATGGACTTTTTGTACTTGGAGGAAATGGTTCACAGAAGACAGCTAACAGACTTTTCCAGGAAGGATTAAATGTTATCGGTCTCCCTAAGACTATTGATAATGATATATGGGGAACTGACGTAACATTTGGCTTCCAGTCTGCTATAGATGTTGCAACCCATGCCATTGACTGTATCTATACAACAGCTGAGTCCCATAACAGAGTATTTGTCATTGAGACAATGGGTCATAAGGTTGGCTGGATCACACTTTATGCTGGTGTTGCCGGTGGTGCTGATGTTATTCTTCTTCCTGAGATTCCTTATGACATGAAGAAGGTTTATAAGGCTATTGATAAGAGAAAGAAGATGGGCAAGAAGTTTGCCATAATTGTTGTAGCAGAAGGGGCAATATCTAAGGAAATCGATGCTCTTCCTAAGAAGGAGAAGAAGGCTAAGCTTGCTGAAAGACCATATCCTTCAATTGCTTATGAGATAGCACATGATATACAGCAGAAGTATCCTGCTTCAGAGGTCAGGGTTGCTGTTCCGGGCCACACTCAGAGAGGTGGAAATCCTGATGCTTATGACAGAGTTCTTTCCAGTCGCTTTGGTGCCAAGGCAGCTGAGCTTTTCAAGGCAAAGGATTTTGGTAAGCTTGTTGTATTTAAAAATAATGAAGTTACAGCTATACCTATGGAGGAATCTGCAGGTAAGCTTAAGTATGTAGAGCCTGATAATCAGCTTATTCAGGAAGCTAAAACACTAGGAATATCATTTGGAGATTAAGTAACAATTGATTAAGAAAATACTTTTTGAGCTGCTTCTATTTATTATCATATTTATAGGGGCAGCTTTGTCCTTTAATTACATACAGAATAGAAATCATGGAACAAGGGCTGTTGAGGGCTTTAATCCAACCATGGGTTGTGCATATATCTGGTATGATGGAGAAATCATCAATAGTATGCAGGGATATAAGCAAAGTCTTTATACCGGACTCTATAGGGATAGCATAGTTTCTGTAGGAGCTGATAAAAAGATTAATATAATGCTCCCTGAATCAGTGGATACTGGTGGAGAGCTGACCTATGAGTTAAGAAGCTTCAGTGGAGATAATCTGATAGAAGATGGAGATTTCAGATTTGAAGAAACTGAAGGAAGTATGACCCGATACAGTGCTGTTCTTCGCATGGATATGACTGAGGGAACTGAATATAGTTTTATCATAAGGGTTAAAAGAAGTGATGAAACCGTTCGCTACTACACAAGAGTAGTGAGACTAAGTGATTCCAAGCTGGCGGATTTTGTAAGATATGCAAAGGGCTTCAGTGACAGTGCTTATGCTGGAAATGCAGCTGCCAATGCATATGCTACTAATACAGATGCTATAACTACCTATAATATATCTGGTCAGGCTGTAGATTCCATGAAGGAAGAATCAGAGGAAGTTGATGATAAGCCAGTTGCAACAACTACAGATGCAATGGAGGGAGTAAGGGTTCCTGATATTACTACAGTCTTTTCCAGTGCAGATGCTTCCAGTGCCATGTATGATGCTGTCGCAGCAGCTAAGGTTTCATCAAGTGGAAATCCTGGTTATGTAACTCTTAAGTCTTCCTATGAGGATGTTATATTTAATGGGATGAGGATAGACAGACTTAGTACTCCTGAAGCAAAGGTTAAGGAAATAACAAATGAGGGTGCTATAGTAGAGCTTAGATATAAAGCCATAGAAGAAGCCGAGGACAGTATATCTACCTATGCAGTTATTGAATATTTCAAGCTGGAATACAATAATGGTCAGGCCTCTATTGATATACAGGATTATCAGAGAAAGGTTTACCAGGACTTCAATGCTTCTGGGTTTGATTCCTCAAATAATAGTATAAATCTTGGTATATCAGCTGAGAGAGATACGGATTTTCTTACGGATGATGAAAGCAAAAAGCTTGCCTTTGTGGCTGATAACAGTTTGTGGTTTTTAGATCTTAAAAGCAAAACCTATACCAGCGTTTATGGAACTTCACTGGATGAAGCGGAGAAGGAGCGTACTCCTCAGGAAGGCTATGCTATAAGACTTCTTTCGATAAATGAAGAGGTTTTGAATTTTGTTGTATATGGAAGGATAAATGAAGGAGTCCGTGAAGGTCAGACGGGTATAGCCCTTTATGAATATACCATGGCTGATTCAATGCTTAGAGAGCTTCAATTTATAAAAACTGATAAGAGTGTTGATGCTCTTAAGCTGTCAGTTGGACGCTTTTGTTATTATGATAAGGAAAAAAGATTATTCTATACACTTTTGGGTGACAAGCTTCTGAATATAAATATATATTCTGGAGATGTAACAGAGATGATGGATGGCATGTATTATACAAAGATGCTTGTTTCCAAAGATATGAAGAGAATAGCATTTCCTAATAATAGTGATCTTACTCAGGTTACTGGTATAACTCTTATAGATTTTGAAAAGGGAACCAATGTAGATATAAGTAAAGATGGTAAGAGGATGGCTTTACTTGGCTTTGTTGGTAATGATCTTATGTATGGAGTGGCTGATCCTGAATATGTAAGTCATTCTGTAGATGGAACACCACTCTTTAAGTTTGATGAGCTTTTCATAGTCCATACTAATGGAGTTGTTGTAAAGGATTATAAGAGGGAAAATGTCCTTATATCAGGAATAGAATTCCAGGATAATAATATATACCTAACCAGGCTTATGAAATCTGAGGAAACAGGTGGCCTGGAAGAAATAGATGGTGACTATATATCCTACAAGCCTGTTTCAAGTTCTGGAGATGCACAAATCTCTATTATTAAAAATGAATTGGGAAATCAGGAAACTCATATTAAATTCCCTGATACTGTATATGTGAATTCATCAAATGAGGAGCTGCTTACTAAGGTAATCTCTGGTGATGACGGTAATGACCTTGATATTGAGGATATTGTGATCGATCCTACCGCAGCTTATATATATGATTCTACTGGACTTATGGGAATATCCTATAGTGTAGGAAAGGCAGTTCAGCAGGTTCATGATAATGGAGGCTTTGTGGTTAATGCCTCAGGAAGAATGCTTTATAGTGAAAAAACCTCCAGACCATATCTAACTGTGGCCGGTACATTTGATTATAAATCTGTAGAAAGCGAGGCTGATACATTTGCCGCTTGTAACTATATGTGTATATTGGCAAGTGGACTTTATGCAGATTATGAAGAGGTGAAGGCTGCGGCTTCCTGGTCTGAAAGCTTCAAGCTCTATAGTGATGAGGTTATGGGCATAAATCTGACAGGTGTATCTCTAGATACGGCAATAGGATATCTTAGTGATGGCTGTCCTTTTGCTGCAAAGCTTGAGGATAAGTATGTTCTGGTGGTCAGCTATAATTCGGACTTTATAAGATACTATAATCCGGTGTCTGGAGAAGAGGAGCGTGTTAACAGAAACACATTCCAGCGTAAATGCCAGGATGCTGGAAATGAATTTTATACATATGTGAAATAAAAAAGAAAGAGTCGCTTTGGCATGCGACTCTTCTTTTTAGTATGAAAAAATGTGGGGGAAGGTATAGAATCCTTCGTTTGGAATAATTATAATATAAACTTCTTTTTTGTCCTTTATTAGACGATTGTGTGAACAGTGTGTTAAATCTTTTAAATCTTTTATATGAGTATTTTTATATAAGGCTTATCAAAGAGTTGATATAATTCTTTATCGCAAAATCATTTTAAACATATATAATTTTAATGAAAATTTTTTACTATTAAGTTTTAAATAGATAATAAAAAAAGAGCCGCTTTGGCGTGCGACTCTTTTTTTTTAGTATGAAAAAATGTGGGGGAAGGTATAGAATCCTTCATTTGGAACAATTACAGTATAACAAGATATTTTGTCTTTAATTAGACCGTTGTGTGAAAAGTCTGTGAATTAATATGATTTTATTTAAAATAATATTCTTAGCTTGAGGTAAGAATAGAAGTAGGAATACTTCTGTCCCACTCCTTATTGGCAAATACATGATCCATATTAAGGAGTATGCTGTTATCTATTTTCCCTTCTATTACCATTCCACGCATAATTTCAATTGCCTTTTCATGACTGAATCCGGCTTTATATGCTCTTTCTTCTGTAAGAGCCTGATATATATCACAGCATGTCATAAGACGTTCTTCCATAGAAAGATCATCCTTTGTAAGTCCGAAAGGATATCCGGAACCATCTAATTTTTCATGATGGTGTGCTGCCCAAATTAGTATATCATTCATACCCTTTATATTCTTAAGTATCTCATAGGTATATACAACGTGCTGTTTCATTATTTCATATTCTCTGTCATCAAGCTTTCCAGGCTTTTGAAGAATCTCGTTAGGAATCATAAGCTTTCCAACATCATGAAGTGCACCTGCCAGATAGAATTTTGTAAGCTTTTCTGGTGGGAATTTATAGAATTCGGCCATTTTCTTACAATTTACGGCAACACCTGATGAATGCTTACAAGTGTAATGAGACTTAAAATCAATAATCATGGCAAGCAGGGTAGCAAGATTATATACCTCCTGAGGTGTATATTCGTCATTGAAATGCTTGGTTGCTTTACTAAGGAAATTATCAATATTTGTAAAAGTAAGATTATTAAGGTGCTTTACCTTAAAAAACTTAGTGAAGCAGTCAACTATTTCTTTTGAAAACATGGAACCGGAATTGGATTTTACATAATAAATAATAGCTCCATAGTTATCTCTATTTACAGCTGTTAAATCAAAGTTGTTATCCAAACAGTCAGAAAGATGAATAATCTGGGCCTTGATAGGTGTTCTATCATAGGTACGTCCCTGAGGACCTGAACCATCAGCATTTTCATGATGAAGGAGTATAACGTCTCTGTTATTAGTCCTGAAAGGCATATATTTTGTATTCTGTTCACCAATAACACATCTTCTGAAGTTGAAATCTCTTACTGAATATCCTCCAGCTGCATTATACTTTCTAAGTCCTATTTCTTCCTGATTTACCTGTGTAAGAGCATTATCATGAAGTATAGAAAAAGCTGCCAGGTCAACAAGATCATCAGGAGATAACCCGATTGCCTTGCCTAGCATAATAGACATAGCTGCTATCCTTTTACAATGGCCTTTACGAATGCCAATGAGCTCATGCTCTACAGCATCCAGTCCGGCGGATACAGCATATAAAATTTCATTAAGATCTATCTTCACTTATTCTCATCCTCATCAAATAATATCTAATCAAAAATATGACTTTAATACACACTTTTCTAACACTATATAATACATTAAAATCCACTTATTCGCCACCTTTTTTTCTTGCTTTTTAAATTATTTATAGTATCATATAGTCATTAGCACTCATTTATTTAAAGTGCTAATAATAAGTTAGAGGAGAATGTTATGATTACAATACCTATTTATGATACTATATTACTCCCTGAGGTTACCTTTTTCTTTAGGAATGATGTAATTGATGATTGGAACATTTCTAATTTGAGTGTTTCTAATCTTAAGGCAGGCGATGAGCTTTGTTTTGTAATGCTTAAGGAGGATATGGATCCTAATAAGACAGAGTTTAAGGATATATACCCGATTGGTGTTTTTTCAAAGGTTGAGTCTATTGATGCGGATGGAAATGTAAAGGTTAAGGCTATAAGCCGTGTAAATATTCTGGATTTTAAGAGAAACAGGAAGGGCGAGATTAAGGTTGAGATAGAGTTTAGGCCTGAGATAGAAGATATGGATGCAGAGGAAGAAAAGGCTAGATTTGAACAGCTGAGGAATAGCTTCCTTTCCTTTGTACAGAATTATCAGTGGGGACTTTGGGCAAGGGCATTTATGCTTCAGTGGAAAAACGTATATGATATTGCCTGCTCTATGATGGGTTACTTTATGATGGACATGGCTGAAAAGTATGAGATTCTGGCTGTGGATAGTAAAAAAGAAAGATTTGATCTTATAGAATATGCTTCCATGTCCTTTATGGAGCTTACTGATGTGGCAGAAACTGCTGAGCAGGAGCAGCAGCAGAGAAATGAAAATCTTTATCGTGAGGATGCTATTAAGAAGCAGATTGATATTCTTCAGAGAGAACTGGATGAGATGCACCCTGAGAATATCTCGGATGTAAGAAGATTCGAAAAGAGTATTGCAGAAGCTGGCATGAATGAAGATGCCGAGAGGGAAGCAAAGAAGGTTCTCAATCGTATGAAGCAGGAGGGACAGGACAGTCATGAATATGGAATGCTTTATGATTACCTTGACTTTGTTACCACCCTTTCATGGAAAAATGAGGAATATCATCCTATTGATTTAAATAAGGCAGAAGAGGTTCTGGATAGGGAACACTACGGGCTAAAGAAGGTTAAGGAAAGAATTATTCAGCAGCTGGCTGTTATGGCACTTAATAAAAAACAGTCTGGTTCCATACTTCTTTTTGTAGGTGCGCCTGGTACAGGAAAAACCAGTATTGGTCAGAGTATTGCTGAGGCTCTTGACCGTAAATATGTAAGAATTTCCCTTGGTGGAGTAAGAGATGAGGCCGAGATAAGAGGTCATAGAAGAACCTATATAGGTGCTATGCCTGGACGAATCATGGAAGGTCTTAAAAGGAGCGGGGCTTCTAATCCTGTTATGGTTCTTGATGAGGTGGACAAGCTTGTAAGGGATTATGGTGGAGATCCTTCATCTGCTCTTCTTGAGGTTCTTGATCCGGAGCAGAATGGTACATTTACAGATCATTACATGAATGTTCCATATGATCTTTCAAATGTTCTCTTTGTTTGTACCGCAAATACCACAGATACTATCCCTGAGCCATTACTTAACAGAATGGAGATAATAGAGTTCCCGGGCTACACTGCTACGGAAAAGTTTTATATTGCCAAGAAGCATCTTATTCCTAAGGCTATGAAGGCATCTGGACTTAAACGTAAGAACATGACCATAACAGATGCGGCCATAAGAAAAATTATTTCTGATTATACAATGGAGTCTGGAGTAAGAGGACTTAAGAAGCAGATTGATACTATTATGAGAACTGCGGCAGTCAAGATGGTTAAGGGGCAGAGTGAAAAGCTTTCTGTTAAACCAAATGACCTTAGGGACTTTATTGGTCATAGGGGGATACCTCATGATTTAATAGATAAGAAGTCGGCGCCTGGAGTTGTTACTGGACTTGCCTGGACCATGGCGGGCGGTGAGATTCTCTTTATAGAGACAAAGCTGGTCCGTGGAAGTGGAAAGACCATAATAACAGGTCAGCTGGGTGATGTTATGAAGGAATCAGTTTCCATAGCCATAAGTCTGGTAAAGGATATATATCCAGAGGAGTCTAAGTGCTTAGATGATCAGGATCTTCATATTCATGTTCCAGAGGGTGCTGTTCCAAAGGATGGTCCTTCAGCCGGAATCACACTTATAACAGCGCTTAGTTCCCTTGTTACAGGAAAGGCCGTTGATCCTACAGTTGCCATGACAGGTGAGATATCTCTTCGTGGAAATGTTATGCCTATCGGTGGTCTTCCAGAAAAGCTTATGGCAGCAGTCAGAGCTGGAGTGAAGACAGTCTATATTCCAGAAAAGAATGTGGAAGATCTTGAGGATGTGGCGGAAGAGGTTAAAAATGAGCTGAACATTGTTCCTGTAAAGAAAATTAAGGATGTTCTTAGCAAAGTTTTAAAATAATGCTTGCAAAGTAAGCTGATAGCCTGTATGTTTGTCATATAAAGTTATAAATGTTTGATTCCTATATTTATATATAATGAATAACATTTTTAATGTTTGTTTTAAATAGTCGTTTCAGGGCGGGCAGATTGCAGAAACCCCCATAATCGTGGCAGTCTGCCTGTCTTCTTTTTTGTTTTTATTTTTCATTTTATTTTTCATTTCATTTTCATTTTTTGACAAATAAAAAAGCAGGCAACGGGAATCGAACCCGCCTATCCAGCTTGGGAAGCTGGTGTTCTACCAATGAACTATGCCTGCGATTGATATGCATTAAATAAAATATTCTTCATATTATTTATTGTACGCTTCTTTATATTATTCCAAAAATTATTAATTTTCAAGATAAGTTGTTTGAAAATAAATAAATTTCTTTTATGCCGGGAAATGAAACATTTTCATATATATTTGTTAAATTTCTGCACTCTATGTCTCCAAACCTTTAAAAATGGCTAAAATCAGCTAAAGGATTTGTTATTATTTGGTGATTTTTTAGTTGTTTTGGAATTATGTTTTTGCTACAATATAAGATGTTTTGTCAAAAATAAAAGACTTTTGGAATTTTTTAACTTAGGGAACAAATGGCATGGTGCCATTTGATACATAGATGATAAGGAGTAAATCATGGATAAGACAGTAGAAATCAGATGGCACGGCCGTGGAGGACAGGGTGCCAAAACAGCAGCATTACTGCTGGCGGATGTTGCATTTAACACCGGAATGTATGTTCAGGGTTTTCCAGAGTATGGTCCGGAAAGAATGGGTGCACCAATTACAGCTTATAACCGTATTAGTGAAAATGAAATCAGAAACCATGCATTTATTTATAACCCCGATTATGTAGTGGTTGTTGATGAAACCCTTATTCATAGTGTTGATGTAACAGCAGGACTTAATAAGGATGGAGCTATTGTTATTAATACAGCTAGACCTAAGGAAGAGATAATTCCTATGCTTAAGGGTTATGAAGGGGATGTTTATACAATAGATGCCCGCACTATCTCAATGGAGACACTTGGAAAGTATTTCCCTAACTCACCTATGCTTGCAGCTATAGTTAAGGTTTCAGGAATTATGTCCAAGCAGGATTTTCTGGAGCAGATGAGAGGTTCTTATCAGCATAAGTTTGCTAAGAAACCTGAAGTTATTGATGGAAATATGAAAGCTCTTGAAAGAGCATTTGAGGAGGTGCAGTAATGGCAAATAAGGTTAGAACAGATATAACAATTCTTACAGATACTGCTCCTTATCAGGATATTACACCAGGTAACGTTGTTTACGGTGGTGGCGGAGCAGCTACATTTAACACAGGAGAGTGGAGAACTAAGACTCCTGTAATTGATTGGGATAAATGTGTACAGTGTCTTCTCTGTGCACCTATGTGTCCAGATTCATCTATTCCAGTAGTAGATGGAAAGAGACAGGATTTTGATTATGACCATTGTAAGGGCTGCGGTATATGCGTAGGCTGCTGCTCCTTCGGTGCAATTACTATGAAGGAGGGGCTGTAAAATGGCAAACGATAAGAAGATAAATACTCCTGAAGCTACTGCAAAGTCAGCAATTCAGGCGGTAAATGCTAATCAGACTTCTAAGGTAGAAAGTCCTTATGAGACAGAGTATCAGGAGACTAAGAAACAGAAGGCTGTAAGTAAGATTAAGGGTACAGCTGTTAAGAAGAGAGACAGAATGTCTGGAAATGAAGCAGTTGCCCTTGCTATAAAGCAGGTAAATCCTGACGTAATGCCAGCATTTCCTATTACACCTTCAACTGAGCTTCCTCAGATGGTTTCTACTTATATATCAAATGGTGAAATAGATACAGAGTTTATACCTGTAGAGTCAGAGCACAGTTCAATGAGTGCCGCAATCGGTGCTTCAGCAGCAGGTGCAAGAGCTCTTACAGCCACATCTTCAGCAGGACTTGCATTTATGTGGGAAGAGCTTTATATAGCAGCATCAGACAGACTTCCACTTGTTCTTTGTCTGGTAAACAGAACTCTTACAGGACCTCTTAACATTAACTGTGACCATTCAGATTCAATGGGTGCAAGAGACAGTGGATGGCTTCAGGTTTATGCTGAGACTAATGAAGAAGCTTATGATAACTTCATAATGGCTTATCGTGTTACAGAGCATCCTGATGTAATGCTTCCTATGATGGTATGTTATGACGGATTCATAACAAGCCATGCAGTAATGAATATTGAAACAATAGATACAGAATCTGTAAGAAATTTTGTAGGCGAATATAATCCTGACAACTTCCTTCTTAATAAGGATATGCCTATGGCTGCTGGTCCTTATGCTAATTCTCCATTTTATATGGAGACAAAGTATAGTCAGCGTGCAGGTATGAAGAATGCAAAGAAGGTAATCATGGATGTATGTGCTGAATATGAACAGCTTACAGGCCGTAAGTACGGACTTATTGAGGAGTACCGTATGGAGGATGCCAAGTATGCAATCGTTATTATGGGATCCGCTGCAGGCCAGACAAAGGATGCTGTTGATAAGCTTCGCGAGTATGGAATTCATGTTGGTATGATAAAGGTTCGTGTATTCAGACCATTCCCTGGTGAAGAGTTAGTTGAAGCACTTAAGAATTGTCAGTCAGTTGCTATACTTGATAGAGCAGAGAGCTTTTCAGGTATGGGTGGTCCTCTTGGATCAGAGCTTAAGGCTGCAATGTATGATGCCGGTCTTAATATTCCGACAGTAAATTATTTCTATGGACTTGGTGGACGTGACTATACAGTTATTGAAGCAAGAGATATCTTCAGAGATATTCGTGAGATAGTACGTCGTGGTAAAGAGCCAGAACAGTTCAAATATGTAGGTCTTCGTGATCGCGATGCTGATAACTCAAATGAGTTCAGAGATTTCAATGGAGATGACAAGATGGATATTCGTATGTCTGGTGATGGAGTAAAGCTTTCTGATAAATAAATCAGATGGAGCGGATTTAGAACCTATAGTTGATAATTAGATGGAATATTAGGAGATATCGAAATGGCATATAATTTGAAAGAAGTCATGAGTAAGCCTGAGAGACTTACTCCGGGACATAGACTCTGTGCTGGTTGTGGAGCTGCCATCACAGTAAGAACAGTACTTAGAGCTCTTAAGGAAGAGGATAAGGCAGTAATTGGAAATGCTACTGGATGTCTGGAGGTTTCAACCTACCTCTATCCATATACAGCATATCAGGATAGCTACATTCATAATGCATTTGCTTGTGCAGGAGCTACACTTTCAGGTGTTGAAACTGCTTATAATGCACTTAAGAAGCGTGGAAGGATAGATGAAGACACAACCTATAAGTTCATCACCTTTGGTGGTGACGGTGGTACTTATGATATAGGTTTCCAGTCACTTTCAGGTGCTATGGAGCGTGGTCATGATATGGTTTATGTTTGCTACGATAACGGTGCATACATGAATACAGGTATACAGAGATCTTCAGCTACACCAAGATTTGCTGATACAACTACAACACCTGTTGGACGAGTAAGTTCAGGTAAGGTTCAGTCACGTAAGGATCTTGCTTCTATTATGGCAGCACATAACATTCCTTATGTTGGACAGTCAACCTTTACATCAGGTATGAAGGATCTTTATGAGAAGGCTGAAAGAGCTATCTATACAGAAGGAGCTGCATTTTTAAATGTTATGGCTCCATGTTCAAGAGGATGGAGATTTGATGCAGCTGATATGGCTAAAATCTGTAAGCTTGCAGTTGATACCTGCTATTGGCCACTTTTCGAGGTTATTGATGGAAAGTGGATACTTAGCTATAAGCCAAAGAACAAGCTTCCTATTGAGGATTTCCTTAAGGAGCAGGGAAGATTCAAGCATCTCTTTAAGCCAGGAAATGAAGGCCTTATTGAGGAATTCCAGGCGGAAATCGATAAGAGATGGGAAGAATTACAGAAGAAGTGCGAGGCCTAATTTGTTATTTAAGCTGATATAAAATTATTCTTAAAATTTAAAAAATTATGATGCAGCAGATAAATTTTCTTAATCTGCTGCATTTTACTTATTTTACAATATGTATATTATGATATAATACGTCATGGACTTCTTCGGATTTATATATGTAAATAGAGTTTATATATAGGTCTGGAGGTCTGGAGTATGTAGGTTAAAGTGTTTTCTAGTATCAAATATGGATATCAATGGAGATGGGAAAATGAAGTATTATCTTGAAGGTATTGAGGAAGTCCTAAGGGAAAAGGATTCGACCCGAGTGGGACTTAAAGAGGAAGAGGCAGCCAAAAGAATAAAGGAATTTGGTCCTAATAAGCTGGTAGAGAAGGAAAAGGAAAGTATATTTAAGAAGTTCCTTAGAGAAATCTGCGAGCCTATGACCATAGTTCTTATCATAGCTGCAGTTATATCTGCTATTACAGCTATCTTTTCAGGGGAAGGCTTTGCAGATGTATTTATTATTTTAACAGTAGTAATTGTAAATGCAATTTTAGGTGTTTATCAGGAGTCTAAGGCTGAGTCGGCTATAGCTGCTCTTCAGGAAATAGCTGCTGCTACGTCAAAGGTTGTTCGTGGAGGAGAGGTTAAAATCATCCCTTCATCAGAGCTTGTCCCTGGCGATATCATAACTCTTGAAGCAGGTGATGCTGTACCGGCAGACGCCCGTATTATAGAAGCTGCATCCCTCAAGGTAGAAGAGGCAGCCCTTACAGGAGAGTCTGTTCCTTCAGAGAAAACATCAGATACTCTTTCAACTGGTGGCTCTACAGATGTTCCTCTTGGAGACAGAGCAAACATGATCTACATGGGTTCATCAGTACAGTATGGTCGTTGTAAGGCTGTTGTCACCGATACAGGTATGGGAACTGAGATGGGTAAGATTGCTGATCAGCTGTCTCAGGCATCAGAAGAAGAAACTCCTCTTCAGATTAAGCTGAATGAGCTTTCAAAGATTCTTTCTATAATGGTTCTTGTAATCTGTGCGATTATCTTTGCCATTAACATAATAAGAAATCTTGTAACAGGTCAGGGCCTGGGTGGAGAGTTCTTTATTAATACATTTATGATTGCAATATCTCTTGCAGTTGCTGCTATTCCTGAAGGCCTGGCTGCAGTTGTTACAGTTCTTCTTTCAATTGGTGTAACTCATATGTCTAAGAATAATGCCATAATAAGAAAGCTTACAGCTGTTGAGACACTGGGTTGTACAGAGATAATCTGTTCAGATAAAACAGGTACACTTACACAGAATAAGATGACTGTTGTTGAGCATGTTACAGTCACAGATGGAAATGTAGAAGTCGAAAAGGATTCAGATGGAAAGCTGCTTCCTGATGATAAGCTTTCAGATGATGGTCGTATTCTGATCCTTGGTATGGCTCTTTGCTCAGATGCTGAGTGGGAGACAGATAAGGCTGTGGGTGAGGCTACAGAGTGTGCTCTTGTAACTGATGCAGCTAAGAATTCTATGGAGAAGCCAAAGCTTAAGGAAGCCTATAATAGAGTTGGTGAAGCTCCATTTGATTCACTTAGAAAGATGATGACAACAATCCACGAGGATCCATCAGGTGGATTTATACAGTTTACAAAGGGTGCTCCTGATTGTGTACTCAGCTGCTGTTCATATTATCTTATGGATGGAAATGTACATGAGATGACACCTGAAGTAATGAATAGAATCAAGACAGCAAATAAGGGAATGGCTGACAGGGCTCTCAGAGTGCTTGCCCTTGGATACCGTAAATATGATAGTCTTGATGATGATAAGGTTGGAAGCGTAGATCCTGCTGCTGTTGAGAAGGACCTTATATATGTTGGTCTTTCAGGTATGATTGATCCAATAAGACCTGAGGTTAAGGTTGCTATAGGTGAATGTCGTAAGGCTGGTATCAGACCAGTAATGATAACAGGTGACCATAGAGATACAGCCGTTGCCATTGCCAAGGAGCTGGGTATTCTTGAAGGCTTTGATGCAGATGGAAAACCCGTAACATTTGAAGCTATAACAGGTTCTGAATTAGAAGAGCTTTCAGATGAATATTTCAATGAGCATGTTGGAGATTACTCTGTATATGCCAGAGTTCAGCCTGAACACAAGGTTCGTATAGTAAATGCATGGAAGAATAAGGGCAAGGTTACAGCCATGACTGGTGATGGAGTAAATGATGCTCCTTCGATTAAGTCAGCGGATATAGGTGTTGGTATGGGTATTACCGGTACTGATGTAACTAAAAATGTTGCTGATATGATTCTTACAGATGATAACTTTGCTACAATAGTCGCAGCAGTTGCTGAAGGACGTCGTATCTATGATAATATTAGAAAGTCAATACAGTTCCTGCTTTCATCCAATCTTGCAGAGGTTATAGCAATATTTATAGCAACAATAATGAACTTTACAATACTTAAGCCTGCACATCTTCTCTGGATTAACCTTATAACTGACTGCTTCCCAGCAATCGGACTTGGTATGGAAGAGGCAGAAGCTGATACCATGACACAGGCTCCTCGTAAGAAGACAGATGGTATATTCTCAGGAGGACTTGGATTTGACGTAGTATTCCAGGGAGCAATCATTGCGGTACTTACCGTTGTTTCATACATTTTAGGACATCATATTGAAACTGGAACATGGGCTATAGAAACATCAGCAGATGGAATGACAATGGCATTTCTCACCTTATCTCTTATGGAGGTATTCCATAGCTTCAATATGCGTTCAAGAAGAGCATCAATCTTCACACTTACAAAGCAGAACAAGACCCTTTGGGGAACACTTGTATTATCATTGGTACTCACAGTAGCGATACTTTACATACCACCACTTAGAGACCTCTTCTCATTTAGCTTCATAAGCCTTAAGGAATTTTTACTTGCAGTAGGAATAGCAATACTTATCATTCCTATTATAGAGATCACTAAGTTTATACAAAGAAAAACAGCAAAATAATTTACCAAAAGGGTCAGACCCCTTTGGCAAAAAAAGGCGAGCCTTTCAAATCGAGCCCGCCTTTTTTATTTGATATTATTAACTAAACTTATGGATATATAGTTATCCAGTATTGCCTGCATATCGCTTCCCTCCTCGGCGAAGGGGGTGTATGTGCCATCTACCTTTACTATGGAACCACCATCTGATAGTTTTTCAAGGGTTTTATATCTATCCTTGTAAAACATGCCGTGGGACACTTTTCGGTTTCCCAGTATTCCATTAAAGTCCTTTAAGGAGCATTCGGGGAAGTTTACATTCCAGATCTGTCCGAAACCTATATTTGTTTCAAGTATCTTGGAAAGTATTTCTGGCAGATATTTATCTGTTATGACATGACTTCCGTTATATCCTTCTGAAAATGCTACGGAAAGGCAGCCCTGAAATGCTCCTTCAAATGCAGCTCCCGCCGTTCCTGAATATTGAAGGTCAGTAGCCACATTATAGCCATTATTTATTCCGGAAAGAACCACATCAGGTTTAACGGGCATGATGGAAACCGCTCCTACACGGATACAGTCTGCAGGGGTTCCTGAACAGGAATAGGCAGCCGCTCCCTTTATTGGATAATTATATGGATGTATCTCAAATTCTGAGTGAAGTGTGATGGAGTGGGAGGATGCGCTCCGCTCTCCATCTGGAGCTACAATCCATATTTTTCCATATTCAGCTGCAACCCTGGCGAGTCTCAGGAGTCCATCAGACTCAATTCCATCATCATTTGTAATAAGTATATTTTTCATGTTATAAATCTCCAAATTATAAATCTCCAAATTATAAATCTTCAAATTATAAATTTTCAAATTAAAATCTAAATCCATATGTAAATCATAATCAGATTTTCTATCTGAATATAAAGAATAACCAAGGTTATAACAAGTTATGAAAGTTGTATTCTCGCTAATGGATAGAATAACAAGAATTAAAGTTTAACATAAAAAAATAAGATGGGCTATACAAAAGCGCATGGAACCTGAATGTACTGGATATAAAAGAGAATATGGGTAAAATATAAGCTTTGCCAATACAAATATTTATTGATATGGTGAGTATGTTTTAATAGTCAAATTGTGTATTTAATGTTAGAATAAAAATATTATAACAAATATTATAAAAATAATATAAATGTCAAAGTAGAGATTTTTTATGGCAAGTCTTATGCCCAGGCTTTAGAGTAACAGGAGGGAAAAGCTTGAGTACTAAAATTGGAAAATCTAAATCCAGTCTTTTGCTTCATAAGATTATTATTGTTGTTCTTGCATTTATTTATGTGGTAGCAACTTTTTTTAATTATGAAATCATATATAATATCATATCTCCATTTCTGACTCTGGCAATTACAATTTTATTATTTAGAACTGTGGGGAACATGGGAAAATATCATAATGTAGGAATTTGCTTTATGATATCTCTTTTTTCATGGTTTTTAGGTGACTTAGCATGGGATATTTATAAATACATATTACCTAAGGTTGAAATATTTGGAAAAATGGCAGAAAATTTTTATCTTCTGACAGACCTTATAATTGTAGGTGGTCTTCTCATGTATGCCAGAGATACCTTTAAAAAGAGCGATTATCATTTGATGTTTGTAAATATATTCATTCTCTCGGTTATCTCGGTTATATTTGGATATGGAACGGCTGATTATTATCATCAGTTTGAGGAAGGTTTTAACCTTGAGGTTCTGCAGCTGATATTATACTTCTTTGCATCAATGTTCCTTATCATAACAGAAATAGCGATATTGGTAAGAACTGGATTTAGAGGTCATAATAAGGCATTTTATACAGTTTTCTTCACAGTGATGATATACTGCCTATTTGAAATCCGTTACACAATAATGATTATTATTAATAAAGATCCTGAGAATGCATATATAGATATTGTATACATGATATGCTTTATACTTATTGCATTTTCCTTTACAAGAGATGATATAAAGGATGCGGATATTAAATTAAAGGAAGGAAATTCTATAAGAAACAGGTATTTATGCTGGATAAATGCAATTGTTATTCTTATAATCACAATAGTATTTCAAAGGGTTGGTTACCTGAATTATGTATTGGCGGTAGGAATGGTAATTTCCATGCTGGCATATCTTATTATGTATAAGACTGTCCAGGCCAATTCCCTGGCGGAAGAACTCCTGATCATACAGAAAAATGAAACCACAAGACTTGAAAAAATGGTTGAGGAGAAAACCAAGGAACTAAGGGAAATGAATAAGTACCTGGAACATATTTCAAGCACAGATGCTCTTACAGGCTTATATAATCGTAGATATGGTATGGATTATCTGGCAAGGCTTGTAAAGGATGGCTCCACCTATCCAATAGCCCTTTATTCACTGGACCTTAATTTCTTTAAGCCTATAAATGATAATTATGGTCATGATATGGGAGATGTGGTTCTTAAGGAGGTTGGAAAAAGACTTAATAATCTTAAGGATAAAAGGTGCACAGCTATAAGAATAGGCGGAGATGAGTTTATTGTTATATTTGCAAATGCTACTAATGACCTTGCTGTGAATGGCATGGGGGATCTTATATGTAAAGAGATGGACAGGCCTATAGATGCAGTGCTTGTAACGGAGGAATTTGGAGAAAGGAGAGAAACCTTCCAGATTTCCACAAGTATAGGAATAGCAAGAATTCCAAATGATACACTGGATATTGATGAGCTTCTTAAAATGGCTGATGACGCCCTTTATACCATTAAGCATACCCATGAAGCAAGTGCATATCTGGAATATAGAAATATAAAAGAATTCCTGCGTGAAAGAGCCAGAAAGAAAAAAGAAGAAAAAAAGGAAAAAGAGACAGAAACAAATACCGATAATAAATCAGAAATTAAAGCTGATACTAATACCGATAAAAAAACAGGTTGATAAAAGTAAGATATAATAAAAAGCCGGATTTATTCATAAGATAGATACGGCTTTTTTGATTATAAATCATACTTAATATTTAATTAAATTATTCAAACTTATCAGCTACCAGCTTAAGGTTTTCTATAATAGGCAGGTGCTGTGGACAAACCCCTTCGCACTGACCACAGGCTATACATTCACTGGCCTTACCGAATTCCTTTGTAAGGTTTTCATAGTATTCTCCCTGTGGGGTCCAGTCCTTACCTTCAATCTCCTGCATCTCAGCATTATAAAGAGAAAAATATCTAGGAATATTAATATTCATAGGACAGCCAGGTGCACAGTAGGCACAGCCTGTACATGGAATAGCGATATTTCCATTGATTATATCAGTAGCATTTTTAATAAGGATTTTTTCCTCTTCATTGATAGGCTTAAAGTCCATCATATATGAAGTGTTGTCTTCCATCTGGGCTATGTTGCTCATACCACTGAGAACCATATATACATTATCGAGACTTGCTGCGAATCTTATGGCCCAGGAAGGTATGGAAGCCTTTGAATCATAGGATTTGAAGAGAGTTTCAACCTCTTCTGGTACATTTGCCAGGGTACCACCCTTAACAGGTTCCATAACAATTACAGGCTTTTTATGTTTTGTAGCTACCTCGTAGCATTCGCGGGATCTTACTCCCTTGCTGTCCCAGTCCAGATAATTTATCTGAAGCTGTACATATTCAAATTCAGGATGGTCAGTAAGAACCTTGTCCAGAAGCTCAGGTCCATCGTGGAAGGAGAAGCCTATATGCTTTACATCTCCGGCAGCCTTTTTAGCCTGTATCCAGGACCAGCAATCCAGCTTGTCATAGGTCTGAACAGAATGTGAATTAATATCATGGAGCCAATAATAATCAAAGTAATCAAGACCTGTCTTCCTAAGCTGGGTATTAAATATCTTGTCCCTGTCCTCTTTTGTGGAAATAAAGCCTGAGTGAAGCTTTGTGGTAAGAGTGTAGCTGTCACGGCTGTGTCTTGTTGTAAGAAAATCCTTTACAGCATCCTCGCTTTTGAAATTACAATACATCCATGCAGTATCGAAATAAGTAAATCCCCTGTCCAGAAAAATATCTACCATTCTGCTGGTCTGTTCAATATCTATCTTACCTGGATCAGAAGGGTCTAAAGAGGGAAGCCTCATGAGACCAAATCCTAATTTCTTTCCCATATGATACCTCCTTTGAAAAACAGAAAAGTTAAAACAAAATCAGAAATATAAATCAATGAATTAAGCCTATGGTTAAATCCTAGAAATAAAATCTGAATAATAACTAATGATAAAACATAGCTTGAGTTTATCATAAAAAACTTAGTGGTACTATCCTTAATTGTATTTTGAGTACAAATTTTGAATAATATTTTCCTTAAATATGTCAGATATTTTAATGGTAATACTTAGAGAAAAATGTTAGAATGTCTCCTGGATGTTTTAAATTTCAATAAACTTACAAATTACATATTGGATAAAATTAAGAATTTAAATTTTTATATAGGAGGAATTTATCATATGGTAAAGCTTTATGAGACAGGCGCATATCTTGTAAATGGTACTGAAATCGTAGCTGATAATGAAAATGCAGCTGCTGAGCTTAGTGCTAAGGGTATAAGCCAGAGCAAGGAGGAAGCAAAGAAGGGTACAATAGCTTATGGTATCCTTAATTCTCACAATACATCAGGAGATAGTGAGAATCTTAAAATCAAGTTTGATAAGCTGACTTCCCATGACATTACATTTGTCGGTATTATTCAGACAGCCAGAGCTTCTGGACTTGAGAAGTTCCCAATACCTTATGTTCTTACAAACTGCCATAACTCACTTTGTGCAGTTGGTGGAACTATAAATGAAGATGATCACGTATTTGGTCTTTCTGCAGCTAAGAAATATGGTGGAATCTATGTTCCTCCTCATCAGGCAGTTATTCACCAGTATGCTCGTGAAGAGCTTGCAGAGTGTGGAGCCATGATCCTTGGTTCTGACAGCCACACCAGATATGGTGCCCTTGGTACAATGGCAATCGGTGAAGGTGGTGGAGAACTTGCTAAGCAGCTTCTTGGAAGAACCTATGATGTAAAGGCACCAAAGGTTATAGCTATATATCTTGATGGCCAGCCAGTAAAGGGAGTTGGACCTCAGGACGTGGCTCTTGCAATAATCGGCGCTACATTTAAGAATGGATACGTAAAGAATTCTGTAATGGAATTCGTAGGACCTGGTGTGGATAAGCTTTCCAGCGATTTCCGTATCGGTATAGACGTAATGACTACAGAAACAACCTGTCTTTCTTCAATCTGGAAGACAGATACTAATACTAAGGACTGGTTCGAGACTCATTATAGACCTGATGCTTATAAGGAGCTTAGTCCTGCAAATGTTGCTTATTATGATGGAGTAGTATATGTGGATCTTTCAAAGGTACGTCCTATGATAGCCCTTCCATTCCACCCATCTAATACATTTACAATTGAAGAATTAAATGCAAATCTTGAGGATATTCTTCACGATTGCGAGATTCAGGGACGTAAGCAGCTTACAGGAGACGTTGAGTTCAAGCTTACAGACAAGATTCGTGATGGAAAGCTTTATGTAGAGCAGGGAATCATTGCCGGATGTGCCGGTGGTGGATTTGAAAATATCTGTGATGCAGCCGATATTCTTAAGGGACATTATATTGGAAATGATGAGTTTACCCTTGATGTATATCCTGCAAGTATGCCTGTAATGATGGAGCTTGTTAATAATGGACGTGCAGCAGATATCATGAAGACAGGTGCAATAGTCAAGACTGCATTCTGCGGACCTTGCTTTGGTGCCGGAGATACACCTGCTAACAATGCACTTTCAATCAGACATTCAACACGTAACTTCCCTAACAGAGAAGGTTCAAAGATTCAGAATGGACAGATTTCTTCAGTAGCACTTATGGATGCTCGTTCTATTGCTGCAACAGCAGTAAATAAGGGTTTCCTTACACCTGCTACAGATATAGATGTTGAATACACAGGACCAAAGTATTTCTTCGATAAGTCTATTTATGAAAACAGAGTATATAATGGATGGGGAAATGCAAAGCCTGAGGAAGAACTTAAGCAGGGACCAAATATCAAGCCTTGGCCAGCTATGCCAGAGCTTACAGACCATCTCCTTCTTAAGGTCTGCTCTGTTATAACAGACCCTGTTACAACAACTGATGAGCTTATTCCTTCTGGAGAAACATCATCCTTCAGATCTAATCCTATCGGACTTGCTGAGTTCACACTTTCCCGTAAGGATCCCGAGTATGTTGGAAGAGCTAAGGAATTCCATAAGCTTGAGGTTGAAAGAGAAGAAGGCGGACATCCTTGCGAGGTATATCCTGAGATTAAGGAAGTTATGCCTGTGATTAAGGAGAAGTTCAATTCAGTAAATCATAAGAATACAGGCTTCGGAAGTACTATATATGCTGTAAAGCCAGGTGATGGTTCAGCCCGTGAGCAGGCTGCTTCCTGCCAGAAGGTACTTGGTGGATGGGCAAATATAGCTCGTGAATATGCAACAAAGAGATATAGATCAAACCTTATAAACTGGGGTATGCTTCCATTTATCATGGACGAAAGCTCAGTAGATCCAAATTCAGAGAATCCATATGGATTTGAAAATGGAGATTATGTATTTGTTCCTGATGTAAGAAAGGCCGTTGAAGATAAGGCTGAAGTAATAAAGGCCTACATAGTAAACAAGGGAATGAAGGAAATATCTCTTAAGCTTGGTGAGCTTACAGATGATGAGAGAACTATTATAACCAGCGGATGCCTTATCAATTATTATAAGGAAAACTAATCAGCTCTGTAAAAGTGTAAGATATAAGATTCTTAAAGTTGATAGATTATTTAAAACTTTAAGTCTTAGATAATTGGCTTTCATATTTGATTAAGTCTAATCAGTGTTAAAAATTTAAATGCAATGCATGAATTTATTTATACAAATAAAGTCTGCATTGCATTTTTTGTTGCGTTTTTGTTGTTGTTAATAGTGTATTTTTAAATAAGAATAGGAATCTGGTTAAGGCTATAGCAGCTGGTCAGTTTAAGGAAGAAGATGTACAAATGGCCTGCACTAAATATTTCAGAAATAAGAAGATATTTAGTAATCTAACTGATGAAGCGACATTTGTTTTTAATCAGATATTTGTTCTTAAGACTTAATATTACAGGATAGATATTTTAATAAGATTATTATCAGAATAAAGAATAAGCCGAATTGTGTTGGAAAACATTGGTTCGGCTTATTTTTATTATGGATAAATTGATATGAATTACCAGGACCATAACAAGTGATTTTCTGGCACTTGGGTTAAATTATTGAATTTATAATAGTTTGTAATTATACTTTATA
>JAILGP010000148.1 GCA_024696635.1 Eubacterium sp.
AACATGGCCTTTTTTGACACTTTCTATTTCTTCATCGGAAGTTCCAAAAAATTTAATCGACGTATTATCAAAAGACTGAAAAATAACATCAGTATCTATCTTTCTCCCCTTGCTATTCTTAATAGGCTCACCATAAATAAGTATCTCATCCATTTTATAGCTTGTAATACTTTTACATTCTTCTATAACATCTGTTATTTTTTCCTTGTCACTCCCATTGAAGACAACATTGTAATCACCAACTCCGGCTTTATCCAGGTAATAACCTGTACCGTTAAGGACTGACACCAGATTATTCAGCCCACTGGCCACGAAGATCGTTGCCAGTATTATGAAGAGAAAGAGGATAACATTCATCGTCTTATTTTTCTTCAAATCTTTTTTTAATATCTTAAAAAACATTTCTTTTCCTCCGTTGTTATTATTTACAACATACTTACCAGCGGCCAATTGGTAAGTACATTTTTCATCTTACGACTTAATAATAACAAAACAATTATTAAATAATCATTAAATAACAAAATCATTTAAAAATGGGGCATTTCTCTTATATACAAAAAAGAAACGTCCCATTTTACTTACACATTGACTTAAGCTTTTCTTACAACAACAGTAATCTTAAATCTGTCATCTTCAATCTCGGCAAATGCATCTCCATCCATTCTCTTCATAAGTTGTTTTACTATATACAGACCCAGTCCATTTCCCTGAATTCCGTCTGTGTTCGAGCCTCTATAAAATGAATCAAACAGATTAGCCAGTTCTTTCCCCTCAAGTAAGCAACCAGAGTTTGAAACAGTTATAAGCTTACATTCTTCTTCTTCACTAAAGCTTATCCTAATCTCTTTTCCATCCCCATACTTGATGGCGTTCTCCATCAGATTCTGGAGAACTTCGATAAGTCTGTCCTTATCTCCTGACAGCAGGCAATCCTCATATTCATCCATAATAAACTTAGTGTGAAGAACACCTAGTTTGTCACTATAATAAACTCCTATACTGTCCATCACTTGGGACATGTATACTGCACCAGGATGCACATCGAATTCCATAAATTCTTCCCTGGATACTCTATGTATCTCATCCACGTAAGCCTTTATTTCTTCAGTTTTGGACATGATTCCGATTAAGGCTTCCTGCTTTTCTTTTTCTGTTTCATATATTCCTTCCTGCATATATTTCGTATAAAGCTGTATCGCAGAAAGAGGAGTCTTGATATCATGGGAAAGAGAGAGAAGCATAGTCTTTTTCTCCTTCTGGTACTCAAGATTCTTCGTCTTGGTATTTTCAAGATTCTCGCGAAGCATATCAACTCCCCACAGGAACTTGCCGAAAAATCGACTTTTCTCTTCCTTCACAGGTGTTGATAGATTGCCCTTGGCAAGACTTACAGTCATATCCGACATTCTATTAAAGGGACGGATAACTGTTCTGCCAATATATAAGAGCACACCTACAGACATTAGGAAGAATACAGCCAGTCCTACGTTTATAATGACAAATAGCCTATTATCTCTATTGATTTCATATTCAATTCTATATAATCTGCCATTTACTTCCTCAACGAGATAATCACTATTACAAATCTCTTCGGAATCAAAAAAACTCACCCTGGTTAAGGACTTATATTTCGATAGGTCTATTTCTTCCGGATTCTGACACATATCATGATCTTTATACATCTTAAGCACAAGGCGTTTTGCCTCCACTCTATAAAATGCATCCGGTTCCTTAAATTGTCTGAAACAAATCAGATTTATCACGAAAATTAGAAATAATTCAATTATGATTATTACCGCTACATTTTTCTTAAATCTACTCATATCGATATCCTACGCCCCATACAGTTATTATATGTTTAGGTTTCTTTGGGTCTTCCTCTATCTTCTCACGAAGCCATTTGATGTGAACTGTGAGAGTCTGTATCTCCGACTCACTATCACTTCCCCAAATATTATTAAATAGGTATTCCTTCTTTAATGTTACACCCTTATTCTCCATAAGTAGCTTCAGAAGTTCAAACTCCATAGATGTAACCACAACATCCTTTCCATCTACCTGAAGGCTTTTAGTCACAGTGTTTAAAGACAGCTTCCCATCCACTATAACCTCCTTAGCATACTTGCGCTTGAATATTCCATTTATCTTCGCCATTAAAATGTCTATATCATAAGGCTTTTCGACATAGTCGTCCGCACCGAGATTCAAGCCCTTTAGCTTATCCTCCTTCTCATTCTTCGCACTAGCTATAAGAATATGCGCATTTGATGTCTCACGAATCTTAGAACACACTGCAAATCCATCAATACCGGGAAGCATTAAATCCAGAATAATAAGCTTTGCACCATATGTCTCAAAAAGTCTCATAGCCTTTTCGCCGTTATCTGCCACTGAAACAACATAATTCTTTTTTCTAAGATATTTTTCCAGCAGGCTTCCAATTTCCTTGTTATCCTCAACAATAAGAATATCTAACATCTTATACCCCCTTTATTGGACTGCGGTGTTTTTTTGATACACCTAATCCCTTGATATTATTCTAATAGATTCTCTTTGTTTAAGCAATGTTCCTTCGCTCGTATTCATTTCTATATTTTATTGGACTGACATATCCCAGCGTATTTTTGTTATTAAATATACAACGGCTTAACCACAGAAACCTGCTGTTAAGCCGTATCAATTATCATAGAAGATCTGAATTTACAGAAAAAATTTCACACCGTCGGCTTTCTCAGAGAAGTACCCCCTGTTTTTCTTTTTGTAGCCATTTTTATTCCCCCTCGCCTAACATATTTTTCACCAACACTGTATTGCACTTTCCTGTATCCCACACTCTTTATTTTATACCATTACTCTAGTAGCTTTACCACCCAGATTAAATCATCTTAACATTTACACAATCCCCTTTATTTCCGATCAAACTCCCACTCTCTGTCATCCATCATATTCGCCAGCTCAGCCCTAGCCTTCTCCTGACCCTCGATAGCACCTTTTAAGCTCTTCTTGTACATATAGTTGCCATCATCAACAACCATTGCATACAAATACCTTTCTGCACTCTGATAACACGTAAGCGCCATCCTCGGATCCTTCTTTGTACCCTCACCGTTCAGATGCATATTACCCAAACGAAGCAATACCGGGCCGGCAACCACACTAGCCGCTTCCTCGGTCATAGTCTCCATACAACGCTCATAAATCAAAAGCGCCTCTTTAAGATTTTTCTCCACATAATAGCCGTTATAATACATGTCGCCAATCTTATAAAGCTAAATCAAATGCCCATCAAATGCACCAAGAGCAAAATAATGAAAAGCCTTCTCGTAATTCACTTCTCCGTCTCGACCATAATAGTAGCAATAACCGAGATTTTCCTGCGCCTGCCTGTTACCATTTGCCGCAGCCATATTGTAATACTTCATCGCCTTCTCGAAACTCTGCTCAAATCCACGATTACCATCATAATACATGGCACCAAGATCATTCATGGCATCAGCATTTTCCTCTTCGATCTCCGAAAGAAGCAAATCTTCAAGAAAATGTATTATCTCCGGAGTCCACTCCTTAGGCTTGTCAGATTGCGCAAATGCAACAAACACTCCATACGCATCATCTCTTACTTCATTCGGAAAATTTAGCCAATCCTCAATATACTCCGTTGTTTCTGGGTACATCTTGTCATCAAGAGTCTCAAACACTTTGCATATCTTTTTGTTTAACACCTGTACATCCATCGTAACGCCCCTCCTTTGTAGCTCATCAATACCTACACCATAAAATACGTAACCATTACCTCTCTACATCAGGGAAATCAAATCCCTCCTCGTCAAATGTACACACTCACCCGTAATTGAATCAAATTATTTATGCGCCAACAGATACTCCTGTATATTAGATAACCTGAGCCACCCAGCTATTATCACTACTATTATTCACTTTCTCAATAAAAGAGTCTCTTGCCTGTT
>JAILGP010000197.1 GCA_024696635.1 Eubacterium sp.
GATTTATAATAAGAATATACATATGTTATTAATAATTTAATAATAATATTATATTTATTAAAAAGCTTTATTTTAAATAGGCTTTTAATGATTTTGATTTTTAAAGGAAGTGCAAATGAATTATTTCACTGAACAAAATGATCTTAATAAGTTAGATGGAATTAGTCCAAAGGGTCCTGGCTTCGGTAAAGGCAAGGCTAGTATTCTTGAGATGTTTGTTACATCAATAATCAAGGTGAAAAATTTGGCTGTAACCAGCATGGAAAACAGATCGAAATTTGTTGGATACGTTATATTTATAGCCCTGCTTGTTGCCTTTATGAGTTATGGAGTTCCCATGGCTTCTAAAATAATATCATTTGGAGGATTTCGTAATCTTTTTTCTGAGGTTGTTCCACAGGTGAAGATGGAGGATGGAGCCCTTAAAGCTGAGCAGACCTTCGAGATGAAGGCAGGGACTATTAATATATTACTGAATACAGATATTGAGGAGTTTGAACTTGAGAATCTGGAATATTCTGGAATGTATGTGACAATTGGAAGTCAGAGGACCAAAATGCTTATGGTTACTGATGTAGATGATCCTTCAACCTATAATGTTATATATAATTATCCTAATACTTTATTGTTTTATGATGGTTTTAATAATCAGAGCCTTATGACTATGATACCTTTTATTTATATTGCCCATCTTATTGTATTTACGCTAGAGGCTGTAATAGTTGCTGTTAAATATCTTATTCTGGCATTTGTATATGCTTTATTGACCAGGGCTATGACGGCATTCAGTAAGCTGTCTATGACATTTTCTGATGCAATAAGATTTTGTTTTATGGCCCAGACTACGGGGATACTTATTGTAAATACGGTTTCTTCTTTTGGTCAGCCTTTGCTTGAAATAATAGCTTCTATTATTGGGATAGTTGTTACATTTGTGGTTATAGCATCAGCCATGACACCTCATCTAGCTGATAGAGATTTTATTGAAAATTTATTAAACAAATTTTCTGGTGATGATGACGATGATGATGATGATGACAGTGATGACAATGACGACGATGATAAGAATAATGATCAAAATAATGATCATAACAATTATAGTAGTGATGATTTTGATAAGATGTTTAAATAAGCATGAGTCAGAATTTCTTCTGGCTCATACTTGAATTCTGATAAGCAGGATCGTCTGTAACTTCTTTTGAGAAAAAGTCCCGGGGCACATAGCTCTGGGCTTTTTCTATGCTTGGAAATTCGACCTCTGCCATAATTAGTCCCTCAAATAGACCGTGGAAGATATCTAGTTCTATGGTAAGGTCATCCTTTTCTGGAATTAAATATCTGGTTTTTTCTATTATATTTCCCTTTACCATAGGCTTAAGAGAATCGAATTCTTCTTTTGTAAGAGCTTTTTCAATCTCTGTTCTGGCCAGGAGACCAGATGATTTAATGGTCAATATGTATTTTTGCCCTTTTTGACGTATTCGGACTACAGGGTCTGTAGATATGTAGCCTTGTGAAATATCATGGTGAGGGTAGGAGTCTATGTTTTCTGGAAGCTCTTTTATGAGAAATTTCTTTTCTATTTCCATTATCTTATTCCTTTTTCTTATGAATTTGATTGTTGTTCAAGTGAGGTCAGTACTGTTGGGAGCATCTGTTTCTTTCTTGAGACTACGCCTGGAAGATGAACCTTTTTGTGGTCCTTAGAGGTTACTCCAAAACCAACTTCAAGTGTGATTTCGGCACCCTGACCGTAGAATAATACATCTGAGGATTCCTGAAGAATATTAGTAAGCATGAAGAAGAGTATATCCAGTCCATCCTTCTTTGCGGCCCTTTCTAGTTCAGGGATAAGTGTTTCGCTTATATTTGAAAGCTCGTTGGAACTCATGGAGCTTATTTGTCCGATTCCCACATTTAAATTACCGGCAGCAAATCTCTTGAAATCCTGGTGTATGATTTCGTCAGGGCTTTTGTCTGCCAGATTGCTTCCTGCTGTAAACATTTCTTTTGCTAATTCTTCAGGATCTACCCCTGCGATTTCTGCCAGTTTTTGTCCTGCCTTTTTATCCATTTCTGTGCAGGTTGGAGAGCGATATAAAAGTGTATCAGATATAATGGCTGATAACATTACTCCGGCAATCTGAGGGCTTATTTCAACATCTGCTTCCTTGTACATAAGATATAGAATAGTGCAGGTGGAACCCAGTGGCTGATTTCTGAAATATACAGGTTTGTTTGTGGTTACAGTTCCCAATCTGTGGTGGTCTATGATTTCAAGGATTTCAGCATTTTCCATACCATTTACGGCCTGACCTTTTTCATTATGATCCACAAGAATAATTCTTTTTTTAGTGGCAGCCAGGAAATTACGACGGCTGACCATACCCTTATAACGTCCTGCAGAATCAACTACAGGGAAGTATCTATGTCTTGTGGAAGCCATTACAGGTTGAACGTCTTCTATATAATCATCCATTTTAAAGGTTATGAGATCCTTAGTTCTCATGAAGTGCCTTATTGGAATACTTTGATATATAAGTCTTGCTACAGTAAATGAATCGTGCGGAGTAGATATAATCTTTACTCCCTTTTCCTTGGCTATTTTCTGTATTGTTTTTGTGACATTGGTTCCAGCGCATATTATCAGACAGTCAGCTTCCATTTCTATAGCACAGAGTTGTGATTCATAACGGTCTCCCAGTATTACTATGTCGTGAGGTTTTATATATTCTTCTAGGATATCTGGAGTGCCGGCGCCTATTAGTACCTTGCCCTCAGATTGAATGTCTCCAAGATCGCCTACTAGCAAAGTTCCATCAAGAGTATCAACTATATTTACATAAGAGGTTTTGGCTTGAGAAAGAGTATTGGCATCATAAGACCCCATATAGGATTCCATTATGTCACCAGTGGTAATCAGCCCCTTAAGGTACTTGTCGTCAGTGATACAAAGGGTAACTACCTTATTTTCCTTCATTATTCTCCAGGCATCCTTAAGGGACATTTCCTCAGATACACCTGGGATTTTTCTCATATCCATATCTCTGACCTGTGTTCTAACGTCACCGACAAATTTTGGTGCTTTAACATCGAAACGGTCAAGAACATATTGAGTTTCACTGCTGACATTTCCACATCTTGCTGCAATGCAGTTGGAATAACCTGTCTCGTGTTTCAGGTTTGTATAGGCTATAGCAGCAGATATTGAATCAGTGTCAGGATTTTTGTGGCCTATTATATATATTGGTTTTTCGTTTTTATTCATGGGCTTCCCCCTGTAAATGCTTAAAATTGCCTTTAATTTTAGATGAAAAAATTAAAAATATAACTATTTTTCATTATACAGCATTTGAAATGATTGAGAAATAGTGTATTTTTTTGACTTATGGTGTTATACTAAATAAATTATGTGATGTAGGCTTTAATGGGTTGGATATATACTTTGTCTAATAAAGGTTTATTGATTGCTGCTTATATCATTATATGACAAAATGGGAGGTCGTTAAATGAGCGATAAGTTAACAAAGGAGCAAAAAGAGGCTATGGATAGAGCGTTTGCTAAAAATATGCCTCAAGATTTCAGAAAAGAGCTGAATGAATATTCAAGTGTTAAGAAGGTAATAGGAGTTGTCAGCGGCAAGGGTGGAGTAGGAAAGTCACTTGTAACATCTTTACTAGCTGTAAAAGCTAATTCTAAAGGCTTGAAAACAGCTATTATGGATGCAGATATAACTGGACCATCAATACCTAAAGCATTTGGTATTCATAAAAAGACCTATGGAACTGAAATGGGTATAATGCCTGGAGAATCAGCAAAGGGTATAAAGGTTATGTCCATTAATCTTCTTGTTGATAATGAAGAAGATCCTGTTATCTGGAGAGGACCTGTTATAGCTGGTTCAGTAGGACAGTTCTGGACAGATGTTTATTGGGGGGATGTGGATGTGATGTTTGTGGATATGCCGCCTGGTACTGGAGATGTGCCACTTACAGTATTTCAGTCAATTCCTATAGACGGTATAGTTGTTGTTACTTCTCCTCAGGAATTAGTTGAAATGATAGTAGGAAAGGCTGTTAAGATGGCTAAGATGATGAATGTACCTATCCTTGGAATTGTTGAGAATATGTCATATTTTGAGTGCCCGGATTGTGGAAGGAAGCATGAAATCTTTGGACCTAGCCGAGTTGATGAGATAGCTTCGGCTTATGGAATTGGAGTTACAGCTAAGATGCCAATAGATACATCAGTTGCTTATCTTGTGGATAAGGGTTCTGTAGAAGATATAAATGTAGACTGGCTGGATGCAGTTTACGAAGGATGTATGGAATAGGATTACATTTTGATTTTATAAAATGTACTCATATAGAATAAGTAAAATATTGGGGCTTGTTAAGAGATTACTAGTATATTACAGGTATATTTTTATGTTTTTTTATATGAGTTATAATATTTATAAGTAAGTTGTTTTATGGGAGGTTGATATGGGTAAGGTATATATACTTCTGGCTGATGGCTTTGAAGAAATTGAAGGTCTCACATGTGTTGACCTTATGCGTAGAGCGGGTATAGATATAGAGATGATATCTGTAAGCGATAGTCTTACAGTTAAAGGAGCTCGCGGAATTAGTGTTCTGGCTGATGGCTATTTGAAAGATGTAGGACTTGAGGGTGATATGGTAATACTTCCCGGTGGAATGCCTGGTACTAATAATCTTAAGGAAAATGAATCTGTAAGGATTATTGTTCGTGCCTATCATGAAGCTGGAAAATATGTTGCAGCTATATGTGCCGCTCCAACTGTTCTCGCTTATATGGGTCTTCTTGAGGGCAGGAAGGCTACATGCTATCCTGGGCTTGAGGATAAACTTACTGGGGCTGAGTGGCCAGGAGAGTCTTTAAGTGTTGTGGTTGATGAAAATATTATCACCAGCCGTGGTCTTGGTACTGCAATAGATTTTGCACTGAAGCTCATAGAACTTCTCATAGATAAGGATAAGGCAGACGAAATAGCAAAATCTGTCGTATATAAATAAAAGGGTTTTATTGGAGATAATAATTTAATAATGAAAAATATAACTATAGGAAAAATTCTTGAAGTGACTGGTGGTAAGCTTATTGGTAAGGTTGATCCTGATTATATGGCTCCACTTCTTGACACAGAGATTACAGATATAGCAACTGATTCAAGAGATGTAAAGGAAGGAATACTTTTCGTTGCATTTAAGGGCGAAAAAATAGATGCCCATAAGTTTATACCTAAGGTTGCTTGTCTTACTAAGGCTATACTTACAGAAGAGGATGAGGAAATGATTAAAGCAGGTGCTGACGGAGCTCTTCTTCCTGAAAATGTAGCCTATATAAAAGTTGATTCAACAATAGAGGGACTTCAGAAGCTGGGTGCTTATGTGAGAGGTTTGTATCCTAATAAGGTTATAGGTGTTACGGGAAGTGTAGGGAAAACAACGACCAGGGAAATGATAACTTGTGCACTTTCTTCATCTCTTAACACCTATCATACAATTGGAAATATGAATTCTCAGGTTGGAGTTCCGGTTATGACATCACGTATGCTGGACCAGCCTTCAGATATTAGTATTCTTGAAATGGGAATTAGTATACCTGGAGAGATGGACAGACTTGCCAAGGTGGTAAAACCTGATATAGGTGTAGTTACGGTAATAGGCGTAGCCCACATTGAATTTTTAAAGACTCGTGAGGGCATAAGAGAGGAAAAGCTTCGTATAGCTTCTCAGATGGATGAAAATGGAGTTCTATTCTTGAATGCGGATGATCCTCTTCTTTGGGAAATGAAGGGTAAGCTTAAGCATAAGGTGTATTTCTATGGAACTAATCCGGAGGCTGATTTTGTGGCTGAGGATATAAGGGTTGATGATGATACTAATTCCTATACCTATAGACATGGAAATACCAAGATGCTTGTTACTCTAAATGTCTTAGGAGTTCATAATGTACTTAATAGTCTTGTTTCTTTGGCCATAGCTGATTATCTGGGCCTTGATCTTACAAAGGCTGCAACCAGTCTTGAAAATTTTGAGGGCTTACGTCAGAGGGTAATTAAAGCTGATGGGGGCTATACCATAATCGATGATACCTATAATGCAAGTCCTGATTCAATGAAAGCCGCATTGAAGGTTCTTCAGAGTATGGATAATATAGGAAACAGGATAGCAGTACTTGGTGATATGTTCGAACTTGGACCTGACTCAGGAAAGTATCATAAAGAGGTTGGAGAGTTTATTAATACACTTAAAGCTGAGGACGGATCAAGTGCTATTCATAGGCTTATTACCATTGGAAATGAAAGCTCATATATAAATCAGGCTGTTGAAAATAATATGGAAATTGAGAGTCTGCATTTTAATGACAAGGAGGAGGCTTCTGATTATATAAAGAAGACTCTTAAGCCAGGCGATGCAATACTTTTTAAGGCTTCAAATGGTATGAAGTTCAAAGAGATTGTTTCAAATTTATAGTTATAGGTTTTATTTTATTAAATCGAGGAAAAAATAATGATAGACGCTAATATGAATGGATGGGAAGCTGGTGTCAGGAAGGTGGTTCCTTATACTCCTGGCGAACAGCCTAAGAATAAGAATATAATTAAACTTAATACTAATGAAAATCCTTATGGTCCTTCAAATGAGGCTCTTAAGGCTCTTGAAGGAATGGATATGGATGAGGCGAGAAGATATCCAGATCCTACAGCATCAGAGTTGGTTAAGGCTCTTGCTGATTATTACTCGGTAGATGAAAATCAGGTTTTTGTTGGAGTAGGTTCTGATGATGTTCTTGGAATGTGTTTTATGACATTTTTTAATCAGACAAATGAAAGGGGGGAAAGACTACCTATCCTTTTCCCTGACATAACCTATTCCTTTTATCCTGTATGGGCTGATATGTTGGGAATACCTTATGAGACCAAAGCTCTTAAGGATGATTTCACTATAGATGCAGCTGATTACAATGGGCCTAATGGGGGAATAGTAATCCCTAATCCCAACGCGCCTACAGCAATCTATATGGCAAAAGCCTTTGTTGAAGATATAGTAAAGAATAATCCTTCATCAATTGTTATTATTGATGAGGCCTATATTGATTTTGCTCCACAAGGTTCTTCAGTAATAGACCTTATAGACAAGTATGATAATTTAATAGTGGTCAGAACTTATTCTAAATCAAGATCAATGGCTGGACTTAGAATCGGTTATGCTATATCTAATCCTAAGATCATTAAATTTATAAATGATGTTAAATATTCCTATAATTCCTATACAATGAATGCTCCATCTATTAAGCTGGGAGCTGCAGTCGTAAAGGATGAAGAATATTTTAGGGAAACAATCAGTAAGATAGTTAAGACAAGAGAAGAGTTTGCAGAAAAAATCAAGGGACTTGGATTTACTGTTCTTCCTTCATCTGCAAATTTTGTGTTTGCCAGTCCTCCTGAAGGCTATACAGCTGAAGAATTATTTGAAGAATGCAAGAAACGTGGCATATATGTAAGATATTTCAAACAGCCTAGAATCAATAACTTCCTTAGAATTACGATTGGTAAGGAACAGGATATGAGAACTGTTTATGAATTTTTCAAGGATTTCTTGACAAGATAGCTGTATTTGTTAAAATTAAGTAACATTTTTATTTGAATCTTATATCTGTATTAATTCCTAAGCTAAATACTTAAATTAGGTCCAGAATTTTTTAAGTGTTAGCTGTATTTAGTCTGTATTGATTAGAAAAGGAGTATGGTATGGATATACAGACTATTAAAAGTATTAATTTATCTGGGACTTACATCCCGGATTCTGATGCTCATGATGCTGGTACATGTATTGACAGCATCATGGGAAATCTTCATTTGGCCCTTGTAAATTATGAACGTTACAAGGACTTTCTCGAAAAGGTTCCTTACAGGAGATTTCTTGATCTTGCTGCAGTCGTAAGGTTAGATGTGACGGGTGCCAGATATCCGGTTATAAGTAATAATTTTTTGAATGAATTTGACATTACCTGGGAGCAGCTGTATGAAAAGGTTCTTGCTTATAGGCAGGCTAATACACCTTATGTATTCGACAGCTTGACTAACGTGATTAAAAGTCTTGGGACAGTTGATCTGGACCCTGCTATGGATATGCCTTTTCTGTACCTTCTTACGAACCAGAGTCTTGAGTTTGGTTCTTCGGTAATTCTTTATAATGGTATATGCGAGGATATATATAATAAACTTGGTGGTGAATATGTTATTATACCTGCCAATACTAATGAGGTCATGATTATTCCTCTGGATATTGATGGAAGCAATAGTGAATATATCAAGGAAATTCGAAAGGACGTAAGTGAGGTAAATGAGTTTATTTTGAAGCCTGAAGAATTTTTGTCAGAAGGTATATATAAGTACGATAGCAGAAAAAAACAAGTGGAATTATTAAATTAATTACCTTTGCTTTATACTTTGCTGTTTTTGTAAATTGACGGTACTGTCAATTGGTGTTAAAGTAATATAACCGTAAGAAATTGGAGGTTTAAGAAATGGCAAAGGGTACTGTTAAATGGTTCAATGAAAAGAAAGGTTATGGATTTATAACTGGTGAAGATGGTACAGAGGTATTTGTACACTTCTCAGGTATCAACATGGATGGATTCAAAGTCCTTAAGGATGGTCAGGCTGTAGAGTATGACGTAACTCAGGGAGATAAGGGATTCCAGGCTGTTAATGTTACTGTATGTCAGTAATTTAGTCTAGTGATTCTGTGTTAATACAATTTATGTTATAAGTAAAATATTTTGATTGCATTTATAATTATATCCTGTAATTTATCAATTTAATTATAAAGATTAATTATTTTGTTTAATCTGATATTATTCATAAAAAGGTATTTTCGAGGCGAAGACTTTAGGGTTTTCGCCTTTTTTCGTGCGACATTTCGTGTTGACAAAGGGTCGGATTGGAAATACAATAAAAATAGTGGGAAGGAGGGGTGAACGATTGACTGAGGAGTTTATATCAGTATCAGACAGAATTATATCGGCTTCAATAGATATTATAAGTGATGCCGGACTTGAATCATTAACAACCGCTAACATCTCCATGAGAATTAATCTTAGTGAAGTCATGATTTATAAATACTTTTCTGACATAGATGAGATTCTAAAGGAGGTTGTTTGCACTTATTTCAAGTTTGATAAAAGCATATTTCGTACATTAAAATCTAAGGATGTATGTTTTACGGACAGACTTATGGAATATGTTCGCGCATACAGTTCTTATTATGATTCTTATTATTCTTTATCTGCAATTATGCTTCAATATGAGGAACTTTTACATAATATTCATACAAGAGAGCAGCTGGAAAGTGGATATCTGGAGAGAAGGAATGGTCTTATAGAACTGTTTCAGGGAGCTATTGATAATGATGAAATAATATTTGAAGATGCAAATGCTGAAGAATTAGCTGATCATCTTCTTGGATTGTTTATTATTTGTTCTCTTAACAGAAGAGTTATGTACAGACGTATGTCTTATAAGGACGAGATGATATCTATGTTTACAAGATGGCTTAATACATTTAGCCGTAAAAAATATTGATAAATATTGATATCAAATTTTTAAAGATTAAGTACAAAGTGAGGAAGTTAATATGCGTGTATTAGTTGCTGAAGATGATATTGCTAGTGGAAAGTTTCTGTCAAAGCTTTTATCCAGATATGGTGAGGTTATACTTGCTACTGATGGTATAGAAGCAGTTGATGAGTTTGTTAAATCAGTAACGGAAGGTAAGGAATTCGACCTTGTATGTCTTGATATAATGATGCCAAGACTTGATGGATACAAGGCACTTCAGTCTATTAGAGATGCTGAGAGAAAGCTTGGAATTCCTAGAATATCCAGATGCAAGGCGGTAATGATTTCTGCCCTGGATGAAGATTTTGATGCGACATATGCAAGTAGTGATTATGATGATTATATTTGTAAGCCAATAGATATTATGAAATTTGATAGCATCATTAAGAACCTTGGCTTAATAGAAAATTAAGTATTTATTTAAAATATGGATTTAGAATATGGACATGTTTGAGTATATGAGGCAAGAGGAGCAGAAGAAGGAAGCTCCTCTTGCTAGTCGTTTAAGACCAAAAAAAATAGAGGATGTGGTTGGACAGGAGCATATCTTAGCTCCTGGAAAGCTTTTATTCAGAGCTATTAAAGCGGACAAGCTTAGCTCTGTTATTTTTTATGGTCCTCCGGGGACAGGTAAGACTAGTCTGGCCATGGTAATAGCAAATACAACAAAGGCTGTATTTGAGGAGCTGAATGCCTCTACCTCCGGAAAAAAAGATATGGAGCTAGTTGTTCAAAGGGCTAAAGATAATCTGGGAATGTATGGTAAAAAGACCATTCTTTTTATTGACGAGATTCATAGATTTAATAAGGCTCAGCAGGATTTTCTTCTTCCTCATGTGGAAAATGGAAACATTATTCTTATAGGAGCGACTACAGAAAATCCTTATTTTGAGGTTAATCCGGCTCTTGTTTCACGTTCTACCGTGTTTGAACTTAAACCACTTTCTGCTGACAATATAAAGGTTCTTATTAGAAGAGCTGTTTATGATATAGAAAGAGGAATGGGTAGCTTTAATGCTGAAATATCCGATGAGGCGGTGGACTTTCTGGCACAGATATCAGAGGGAGATGCAAGGCGTGCTCTTAATGCAATAGAACTGGGTATTCTCTCTACTGAAAGAAATGAAGAGACAGGAAAAATTGAAATAAGCTTAGAGGTTGCAGAGGAATGTATTCAGAGAAGGGCTATAAGATATGATAAGGATGGGGATAATCATTATGATATAATTTCTGCTTTTATCAAGTCTATGAGAGGCTCTGATCCAGATGCTGCTGTATATTATCTGGCTAAGATGCTATACGGAGGAGAAAGCGTTACATTTATAGCTAGAAGAATTATGATCTGTGCCTGTGAAGATGTGGGAAATGCAGATCCTCAGGCTATTCAAGTGGCTGTTGCCTGTGCTCAGGCTGTAGAAAGGGTTGGAATGCCTGAATCACAGATAATACTTGCTCATGCAGCTATTTATGTCGCCTGTGCCCCTAAGAGTAATTCTGTTGTAAATGCTATATTTGCGGCTAATGATGCCCTTAAAAAATATAATAATGCTGAGGTACCTTTGTATCTTCGTGATGCTCATTATCATGGATCAGCGGAGCTTGGACATGTGGGATATAAATATGCTCATGATTATGAAAATCATTATGTGGACCAGCAGTACCTTCCTGATGTTTTGAAGGACGCCAGGTTTTATGATGCTGGTGATCTGGGTTATGAAAAGGAGATTAAAAATTGGCTGAAGAAAATAAAGGACAAGAAGTAAATAATGCTTCATCAAAGGATTCTTTGGATAAGGATTTGGAACCTGTTGCTGGAAAGAGAAGTCCTATTATCAGAGCTCTTGCTTTGATCCTTATATTGATATATGTAGTATTAATAGGGGTTTTTGTATATTTTATTGTGACTGGAAGTCAGTATATCCTGGCTATGCTTTTTGTTCTTATAATATATCCTGTTATTTTATATTTGCTCTTATGGATTAGAAAAGTGTTTGGCTCTTGAATATGATTAATACTTCTGTTATAATCTAAAAATTGTGAAATCAATCTTAATTTATGGAAAGAGGTTAGAAATATGAGTATATTTACAGATTGGCGTGAGCATGCTTATGGTCTTGATGATAGGACACCAGAAGGTAAGAAATTCTGGCTTGATTATTTTCAGGTTGAAAAAGGTATATATGAGATTCTGCTTGAGGATCCAAGTGCTGTAATTACTGGGTCAGTAAAAACTCTTGCAGAGCTTTATAAAACAGATATAGAGACTATGGTTGGATTCCTGGATGGTATTGATGACAGTCTTAAGCAATCTAATAATCTTGAAGAGATTACAGAAGATTCTGAAGTTAAAATCGATATCGATCCTGAGAAGCTTTATATGAACATGGTTGGATGTAATGCTGAATGGCTTTATACACTTCCTCAGTGGGATAAGATCTTTACAAAGGAAAAGAGAGATGCTCTTTACAAAAAAGAAAAGTCATCTCATACAATTGTAAAGGCACCAAAGATAGGAAGAAATGATCCGTGTCCATGTGGAAGTGGAAAGAAATATAAGAAGTGCTGTGGAAGATAGTTAATTGCTATTTTGTATTTGCTTTGTAAAAGACATAAAGGGGTGGCTCTAAAATTAGAGCTATCCCTTGTTTATTATTCAGGGGAAAAGACATATATGTTTACTAATGATCAGGTTCAGGCTATAGAACATAATGAGGGACCTATGATGGTAATAGGGACTCCAGGTTCTGGCAAAACCACAGTCATAACTAACAGAATAAATTATCTTATAAATGAGCATGGCGTAAACCCGGCTGGTATACTTGTTATAACATTTACTAAAGCGGCTGCATTATCTATGAAGCATCGTTTTTTGGAGCTTGCCGGAGAAGAGTTTACTAAGGTGAGATTTGGTACATTTCATTCCTTCTTTTATTGGATCATAAGGACTGCCTATGGTGACAGGGGTGTTCTTGATGAAATGGGTAAAAGAAATATTCTTAGAAAAATACTTCAGGAAATAGACAGGGATACCTATGATAATGACGAAACTCTTTCAAGCGTTGTAAATCAGCTGGGTATTATGTCTTCAGATATGATCGATATAGAGAATTATTATAGTCGAGATATGTCTGAAAAAGATTTTGAAAAGCTTTATCATGCTTATGATAATTATAAGAAAACTAATGGTCTTCTGGATTTTGATGATATGGTCACAGAATGCTATAAGCTTTTGAGCCAGAGGTCTGATATTTTGGATCTTATAAGGGATATGTACCCTTATATAATGGTTGATGAGTACCAGGATACTAACCGTATTCAGTATGAGATTCTTAGGATGCTTTCTCACCCTAGAGATAATATATATGTGGTTGGAGATGATGATCAGTCTATTTATGGTTTCAGAGGTGCTAGACCTGACATAATGCTCCAGTTTGAAAAGGAATTTCCTGGAACTAAGATAGTACATTTATCTTATAATTTCAGGTGCCCTGGTCAGATTGTTGATATCTCTTCCAGGATAATATCCGGTAACAGTAAAAGATATAATAAGAAGCTCCAATCTGCTGTGGCTGAGAAAGGAATTATTACCATAGATAAGGTTAAGGATTCATCTGATCAGACAAATTTGATTGTAAAGAGGTTAAGGTCGATGGATATAAGTGAGCTTCAGGATGTGGCCGTATTATATAGGACTAATATAGAGCCTAGAAGACTTATATACAAGCTTAGGGAATATAGTATACCATTTACGGTAAGAGATTCCCTTCCGGATATATTTACCCATCCCTATGTAAAACCTGTCATAGATTATATAAGCTATGCCTTAGGTGATCATAGCAGAAAAATATTTCTTAATATAATGAATAAGCCTCTTAGATATATAAGTCGGGATATGCTGAGAAGGGAAGAGGTGGAACTGAAGGATTTGCTGGTAGAGGCCAGAGGTAAAGAATATCTCATTAGTTCTATCAGGAATATGCATCTTGATATGATAAATATTTCCAGGCTTACTCCTTATGCTGCGGTGAATTATATTAGACAGGCGGTGGGCTATGATGCTTACCTTAAAAGTTTGTCTGAAGAAAGAAATATGGACCTGGAGGAGCTGGTGTCTATACTGGATGAGTTTCAGTCCCTTACAAGAGAATGTGAGACATTTGGTGACCTGTATGATATGATTGAGGATAGTCGTGAGCTCTTAAAGAAGAAATCGGAGGAAAATAGCATTTCTCCCCCTGATGATTCTGATAAGGGAGTTCAGCTTATGACAATTCATTCTGCCAAGGGACTTGAGTTTAAAGTGGTTCATATTATAGATCTTTATGAAGGGGCTATTCCTCATAAAAAATCTAAATCTCAGGCGGATTTGGAGGAGGAAAGAAGGCTTCTTTATGTTGGGGTTACTAGAAGCAAGGAAAAGCTTCATCTTTATGTACCCCAGAGAAAGGGTGATGAAGCCGTGGAGCCTTCCAGATTTATAAAGAATCTGAAATAAAGCTTTGGGTAAATGTTATTTAAAAATTATTTGTAAGAACTTTTACTTATAAGTTTTTTATAAATGTTTATATATTTAAAAATATAACCTTTAAATTATTTCTATAAATATATATCGAAAGGATAATACGTTAATGAAAAATCTTGATGAATTAAGAGTTGAAATAGACAAGGTGGATGGAGAACTTAGAAATCTTTTTGTTGAGAGAATGAAGCTGGTAAGCGAAATAGGTCAGGTTAAAAGAGCTATAGGTGCTCCTGTCTATGTGCCAGACAGGGAAGCTGCTATGATAGAAAGAAATTCACAGCTGGTGGATGAAGAATTCAGGGATTTATATATTGAATTTTTAAAGAAAAATCTGGAATTAAGCAGAGAATATCAGAGTCGTACCAAATGATGAGATTTTGGAAGGGAAGATATTTTAGGAAAGTATTATGAAGAAATTATTGAAGTATTTAACTGCATATAAGCTGAGGGCTGTACTGGCACCTGTATTTAAGATGCTGGAGGCTTGTTTTGAGCTTATGGTTCCATTAGTTATAGCAAAGCTTATAGATGATGGAATTACAAAGAACAGTAGTACTACCATATATATGTGTGGAGCTATTCTCATAGGTCTAACAATAGTAGGCTATGGGGCTTCGCTTACTGCCCAGTATTTTGCGGCTAAAGCAGCGCTTGGTTTTGGTAAAGAGCTTAGAAATGATCTTTTCCGTATTATTAATGGTCTTACTTACACGGATATCGATAAGGTTGGTTCCTCAACACTTATTACTCGTATGACCAGTGATGTAAACCTTGTGGTTACTGGTGTAAATATGTTTTTGAGGCTTTTCCTCAGATCTCCATTTATAGTATTTGGAGCAGTTATTATGGCCTTTACTGTAGATGCTCATGTATCTATGGTATTTCTTGTGATTATGCCTCTTCTTGCATTTGTGGTATGCTTTATAACTTATGCCTGTATACCCCTTTATAGAAAGGTGCAGGAAAAGCTTGACAGGGTTACCCTTCTGACAAGAGAAGGGCTGATAGGAATAAGAGTTATCAGAGCCTTTAACAGGGAGGAGATAGAAAAGAAGGAATTTGCTGAGGGGACAGATGATCTTCAGGGAGCTCAGATGAAGGTTGGACGACTTTCTGCTCTTATGAATCCTGTAACCTATCTTATAGTTAATATAGGTATACTCATGCTTATATATTTTGGCGGTATCAGAGTAGATGCCGGTGACCTTAGCCAGGGACAGGTTGTTGCTCTTGTAAACTATATGTCTCAGGTGCTTGTAGAGCTTGTTAAGCTGGCAAATCTTATCATTACCCTTACAAAGGCTCTTGCCAGTGCAAGGAGACTTAGTGATATCATAAGCCTTGAGGATAAGGATGAAACTAAAGCTTCTTCAAGGGATAAATCAGGTTCTGCTAAAAAGGATTCTTATGGATCCGACGGGCCTTCCCTTATCTTTGATAACGTATCCATGAGTTATGAAGGCTCTAGGGAAAATGCTATAGAGGACATTACATTTTCAGCTAAGGCTGGAGATATTATAGGTATAATTGGTGGTACAGGTTCAGGGAAGTCTACTTTGGTAAATCTGATTCCAGGCTTTTATCATATTACAGCCGGAAGTCTTATGGTGGATGGCCGAGAGGTTAATTCCTATGATAAGGAAGAGCTTAGAAGTAAAATTGGTATAGTACCCCAGAAGTCAGTTCTTTTCAAGGGTTCTATAAAGGATAATCTTCATATGTCAGCACCTGATGCTAATACTAATACAATGAATAAAGCCCTTGAGGTTTCTCAATCTGCGGAATTCGTTAATCTTAAGCCGGAAAAGCTGGATTATGAACTTACTCAGGGGGGCAAGAATCTTTCGGGTGGACAGAGACAGAGACTTTGTATAGCCAGAGCCTTGGTGAGAGAGCCGGAAATACTTATTTTAGATGACAGCTCTTCAGCTCTAGATTATGCAACAGAAGCAAAGCTTAGGGTAGCTCTTGAAGAAACAAGGGATTCTCGTATAACAATTATAGTTTCTCAAAGAGCCTCTTCTATAATTAATGCAGATAAAATACTTGTGTTGGATGATGGCAAATGTATAGGAATGGGAAGACATGATGAACTTATGGATTCCTGTGAAATATATAGAGAGATATACCATACCCAGTTCAGTGAGAAGGGAGGTGTATCAGCTTGAGCACAAAGGAAAAGAATAATAAAAAACAAAGCTTAGATAAGAATTTAAAGAATAAGATTTTTACCCTTTTAAAACCTTATATACCATTTATGCTTTTATCACTAATTGCTTCTATGATTACAGTAATCATGCAGCTCTATGCTCCCATTATTTCTGGTAAGGCTATAGACCTTCTTGTTGGAAAGGGAGAGGTGAATATAAGTGGTATAATGAAGCTGCTTATAAGATTTATAATTGTTGTACTTATAAGCTGTATATTCCAGTGGATTACAGGAACCATAAATAATAAGGTGGTATATAGTATAGTAAGACAGCTTAGAAACAGGATATATAGCCATATAAATAAGCTTCCTGTCAGCTATATAGATTCTCATGAGTATGGGGATATAGTATCCAGAACTCTTACAGATGTTGATCAGCTTTCGGATGGTCTTCTTATGGGCTTTACCCAGTTCTTTACTGGTATAGTTACTATAATAGGAACTATTATATTTATGCTGAGGACAAGCATATCAGTTGCACTTGTAGTTATACTTCTTACACCTATGTCACTTTTTGTGGCGGCCTTTGTAACAAAGAAAACCTACAGCATGTTTAAAAGGCAGTCTGAAAAAAGGGCTGATATGACGGGTCTTGTTAATGAGATAGTTGGAAATGAAAAGGTTGTGCAGGCATTTTCTTATGAGGATAGAGCCTGTGAGAGATTTGAAAATATTAATTCTGAGCTTTCAGAAGCTGAGTTTAGAGCTACATTTTTCTCATCACTTACTAATCCTTCTACAAGATTTGTAAATAATGTGGTTTATGCCGGTGTTGCAATAGTAGGCGGCTTTATGGTCCTTACAGGAAAGCTAAGTGTAGGTCAGCTTACTATATTTTTAAGCTACGCTACACAGTATGCTAAACCATTTAATGAAATATCAGGTGTGATGACTGAGCTTACTGCGGCTCTTGCCAGTGCGGGAAGAGTATTTGAATTACTGGATGCCGAGCCTGAAGAGGAACTTCCTGATGAAAAAGAGCTCCCGGAGGATGTAAGAGGAGAGGTTGGTATAAGAAATATAAGCTTCTCGTATGATAAATCCCGCAAGCTTATAGAAGGCCTTTCTCTTGAGGTAAAGCAAGGAGAAAGAGTTGCTATAGTAGGTCCTACTGGTAGTGGAAAATCTACACTGATCAATCTTCTTATGAGATTTTATGAGGTAGATAAGGGGCAGATTGAAGTTGATGGAGAACCAATAAGAAGCTATAGCAGAAGCTCAATAAGAAGAAACTTTGGTATGGTTCTTCAGGAAACCTGGCTCAAGTCCGGAACTATAAGAGATAATATAGCCTATGGTTATGCTGATGCCAGTGATGAGGAGGTTATGGAGGCGGCAAGACTTACTCATGCTGATAGATTTATAAGAAGACTTCCGGATGGCTATGATACAGTTCTTGCTGAGGATGGTGGAAATCTGTCGGAAGGACAGAGACAGCTGCTTTGTATATCCAGAGTTATGCTTAGAATTCCGCCTATGCTTATTCTTGATGAGGCTACATCATCTATAGATACAAGAACAGAGCAAAGAGTTCAGAGGGCTTTTGGAAAAATGATGAAGGGTAGAACCAGCTTTGTAGTAGCTCACAGACTTTCAACAATAAGAGAATCTGATCTTATACTTGTAATGAAGGATGGGGCTGTTATAGAGCAGGGGAATCATGAAGAGCTCCTTGCTATGGGTGGCTTTTACTCGGAACTTTATAATAGTCAGTTTGTATAGCTTTTTAGCTTTTCTTGACATTTGGGGCTTATAGCTTGTGCTTGATTCTTATTGACTCACATTTTTGAATTCTTTTAATAAGAATATATTTGTGATATAATATTAAATTGTATTTTTTTCTTGAGAGGTAAAAAATTATGAAGCTTAAAGATTTTAATATGACAAAAGAAGAACTTGTTGAAACTGCAGAAAAATATATGAATGAAACCTTCAAAAGGTATGATTTTATTGCTGATCAGACTAAGGATATGGATATTATTGATGAGGATGGTGGTAAGTACCTTGATTTCCTCGGTGGAATAGCCGTTAACTCAGTAGGCGGATGCAATGAAAAAGTAATTGAGGCTATTTATAGTCAGGCAAAGGATATGATTCATGCATCTAACTATTTCTATACTGTTCCTCAGACAATGCTGGCAAAGCTTATCTGTGAAACTATAGGGATGGATAAGATTCAGTTTCAGAATTCAGGAGCTGAAGCAAATGAAGCTATGATAAAGATGGCACGTAAATATGGAAATGATATCTCTGGAGGAAAGAGATATAAGATAGTTACAGCCTTTAATTCTTTTCATGGAAGAACTCTTGCAACCCTTTCAGCTACAGGTCAGCCTGGAAGTGCTATTCATAAGGGTTTTGAGCCTTTGGTAGATGGTTTCAAGTATGCTGAGTTTAATAATCTTCAGTCTTTTGAGGAAGCTTGTACTGATGATGTAATTGCTATCATGGTTGAGCCTGTTCAGGGTGAAGGCGGTGTATATCCAGCAAGTCAGGAATTTATGTCCGGACTTAGAGAGCTTTGCGATAAGAAGGGTATGCTGCTTCTTCTAGATGAGGTTCAGACAGGATGGGGACGTACAGGTAAGATTATGGCTTATATGAATTATGGAATTAAGCCGGATGCAGTAACTATGGCCAAGGCTATGGGCGGCGGTATGCCTATTGCGGCTATGTGTGCTAGTAATGAGGCTATGAAGGCTCTTTCAGCAGGATCTCATGGAACTACATTTGGTGGTAATCCTGTATGCTGTGCTGCTTCATATGCTGCTATTAATGAAATACTTGATAAAAAGCTTGCAGAAAATGCTGAAGAAATGGGAAGTTATTTTATGGCTGAGCTTAGAAAGCTTCCTCGTGTAACAGAGGTCAGGGGACTAGGACTTCTGGTAGGTGTAGTTTTTGATGATGATATAGCAATGGATGTTAAGCACCATGCTTTTGATAATAGACTTCTTATGTCTGTGGTTAAGCCTAATGTAATAAGGATGGTTCCGCCACTTATTTTGACAAAAGAAGATTGTGACAAGGCTGTTAGTATAATTAGAGACTCAATAAAATAATTATATTATAGAAGGATTATGGGGGATAGCATATGTTTTGCAATAAATGTGGGCAAGAACTATTAGATGGGGCTAAATTCTGTTCTTATTGTGGGAATCAGATTAATATAGTTGATTCAGCCAATGAAAATATTCAGTATCCTGCTGTTATTCAAAGGTATCCACAGATGGACCAGCAGTATCAGGGCTATAATGAATACCCGGCTGATAGCCAGTATCAGGGTTATAATGAGTACTCGGCTGATAGTCAGTATCAGAGTTATAATGAGTACCCGGCTGATAGCCAGTATCAGAGTTATAATGAATACTCGGATGAAGGTCAGAACCAAGGCTATAATGGCTACCATACTGAAGGCCAGAACCTGGCCTATAATAAGTACCAGGATAATAGTCAACAATTTAATGGTCCGGATTCTTTTGCTGGTAATGAAAATGCAGACAGAAATACAAAATCATTTAATGCAAAATTTAATCAAAATGGTGTAAAGAACTGGTTTAAAGCTCTTCTGGATAAGCTACGCTTTAATGATATGTCCAAGAATAAAAGGACTTTAATTATTTCTTTGGCGGGTCTTTTTGCTGTATTACTTATAGTGGGGCTTATCTTTTTATTTAGTGGCATTGGCTCTAAAAACAGTGGGGATGCCTATGTATATGCCAGTGATAAAGAACTGTTTTTGGTAAAAAATCCTAATAAACCTATACCTATCAGTCTTGGAAAAACCAAATGCCAAAATGAAGATTTATATTCTCAGGTCTATTTTAGTCCTTCAGGTAAATATGTATACTTTTTTAGAGACGCTGAAATTAGTGACTCGAATCAACTTGTTGGTACTTTGTATAAAGCTAGAATAAGTAAACTTAAGGGTAATTCAAAGGATGAGAAATATATAGAAGAAATAGATGATGATGTGACCTTGGAGCTATTTTTCGTAAATGATGAAAAAATTATTTATCGTAATGAAAATAATGGCTTATATTATTACAATGGAAAAGAATCTGAGAAAATTGATAAGTCTGTCACAAGTGTATATGAGACTGAAGATGATTATATTGTATATTTAAAGCTGGTGGATGAAGAAAAATATATGTATGATCTTTATATAGCACCTAAAAATAATCCTTTAGATAGTCAGGAATTAGATTCAGACGTTGGATATATTAGTTTTTTTAAAGATAAAAATAGTATATTTTATGAGAAGGATCTGGACCCTGATGATATGGATGATTACTCAATGGAGCTTTATGTCGCTGGTCTTGACAGAAGTCCCACTGATTTAGGTCAAGAGTATATGGAATTGGATAGTTGGGATATCTGGAATGCAGATAAAGTAGGCAGTCAGGATTATTATTATGCTGTTTATAGTGATGATACTGTATCGCTTTATGATTTAGTGGATACTGATGATTGTGATGATGATGACTTTATAGATGCTCTTAAGGATAAGGATAATGATGTAAAGCTTATAGACCTTTATAGATGGAATGATGGAGACCCAAAGCTTATAGCGGATAATATTATAAACCTTGTGTCCAGTGGAAATTGTTTTATATATAATACTATGGATACAATAGAAAAAATAGATTATGATGAAGTGTATGAAATGTATGATTCATATGATTATGATTTCGAGGAGTATGGTGTAAATATAAGTAATTTATTAAGTGTTTTCCAAACTGAGAATAATATGGTTATGTCTTGTCTTAAGGGTGAATTATATCAGCTTGAGGATGATGCAAATGATATCTTTATGGATTCTTCTAAGGAATATTCAGTTTATAAGGTGTTTGAAGGTTTGGATGGTATGTATATTTATCATGCTGAAGATGAAGAACTTTATATTCTTGGACAAGAGTCTGGAAAGCTTACAACGACCGAACTTGTATGCGATGACTGTAAAATAATTGATGTTGTAAATGGACGTATATTCTTTACTGATGATACTTATTATTCGGATGATACTCTTTATATGAACATAAATGAAGTAAAGAAGGGTGATACTTATTGCCTGGCAGAGGATGTGATTTCTTATGGGGCTTCACTTTATGAAGATGGTCTTGTTTTAGGTCGTACAGATAAAGACACAGATAAAGAAGGAAATGTAGAATACGAAATAAGTGTATTCGTAAATGAGGATGATAAGGGTAGTGTAATTGATGATGAAGTAAGAGAATTTGTAAGAATAAATAATAAGACAATTGTTTTTATTTCAGGAGATGATTTGTATACCTATAGTGGTAAAGAATCAAATAAAATTGATTCGGATGCGGTTAGAATCTATCCGCAAAATCA
>JAILGP010000211.1 GCA_024696635.1 Eubacterium sp.
AAAAATATGAACAATCTTGGAGGTTATTATGAGTAAGGCTGATGATCTTTATATAAATATGTGTAAAGAAATATTGGAACATGGTTATAGTACCGAAGGCGAGAAGGTTCGCCCTAAATGGGAGGATGGAAGCTTCGCATATACAATGAAAAGGTTTGGAATTGTTAATAGGTATAATCTTCAGGAGGAGTTTCCTGCTATTACACTACGTAAAACCTACATCCGTTCTGCTATAGATGAAATTCTTTGGATTTGGCAGAAAAAATCTAATAATATAAAGGATCTTAAAAGCGGAGTTTGGGATGAATGGGCCGATGAGGATGGATCTATCGGAAAGGCCTATGGTTATCAGCTTGGGGTTAAGCATAAATATAAAGAAGGCGAGTTTGATCAGGTTGACAGGGTTATTTATGATTTAAAGAATAATCCTTATTCGAGAAGGATTATGACCAATATTTATGTTCATAAGGATTTATCTGAGATGAATCTTTATCCTTGTGCTTATAGCATGACATTTAATGTGACGGGAGATAAGTTAAATGCAATCTTGAACCAGCGTTCACAGGATGTGCTTGCAGCTGGCAATTGGAATGTTGTTCAATATGCTGCGCTTTTAATGATGATTGCTCAGGTTACTGGATTTAAGCCTGGCGAGCTTGTTCATGTTATTGCAGATGCTCATATTTATGATAGACATATTCCTATTATTGAGGAGCTTATTAAAAGGGAGACATATCCGGCGCCTAAAGTTACCTTGAATCCTGATGTAAAGGATTTTTATGATTTTACGGTTGATGATTTTAAAATTGAGAACTATAAGACTGGGGAACAGATTAAGAATATTCCTATTGCTGTTTAGTTCTTTTTGATGATTGCTGAGTTTTGTTGAAACGAGTGTTCTTATTAAAATTTTGTTTCTGTTCGAAAGGTGATGTTATGAAACTTATTGCAAATGTAGATAATAACTGGGCTATCGGGTTTAAGGATAGCCTTCTTGTGAATATTCCTGCTGATATGAAGCGCTTTAGAGAAATTACATCTGGTCATACAGTGGTTCTTGGAAGAAAAACTCTTGCTGGATTTCCTGGTGGGCTTCCTCTTAAAAATAGGAGAAATATAATTCTTTCTAAAAGACAGGATTATGAGGTGAGAGGTGCAGAAGTTGTGCGCAGTACTGAAGAATTATTTGAACTTTTACGTGATATAGATAGTGATGATATTTTTGTTATAGGTGGAGGTTCGGTATATAAATTACTTGAACCATATTGTGATACTGCTTATATAACAAAGGTTGATTATTCCTATCAGGCAGATACATATTTCCCTAATCTTGAGAATTCAGAGAACTGGGTGATGGTTGATGAAAGTGAAGAACAGACATGCTTTAGCATGATATATTATTTTCAAGAGTATAGAAATAAAAACCCAAAAAAACTTTAAAAATGACATCTTAGATGGTATAATGAAAGCAGTGTGTATTCCGTCAGGAGAAGGGACGGAGAAAGGTGGGAAAGAATGTCGGAAAATTTTCTAATCACAACAGGCTCGGCTATTGAAGGTTATGGAATAACCGAATATCTGGGCTTTGTTTCGAGCCAGGCCATACTTGGCTCAAATTTCATTTCGGGTATAGCTGCCAATGTTACAGATGTTGCTCGTAAAGATAATGCAAAGCTTGAACAGTGCCGTGAGGGTGCTGAATCTCAGCTTGTAAAAGCAGCAAAAAAGAGGGGGGCTAATGCAATTATTGGTATGGGAATCACATATGCACCATTTGAAGCTGGTTCATTTGGTATAATTGTTTCCGGTACAGCTGTAAAAGTTGCGAAGCATGTTTTAATCAGCGATTCACTTCATAAAGAAATATATGTTACAAATTATTATAATCGTCTGGTTCCAAGACCTGTTAAAATTGTTCTAGATGGTGATTCTAATTCTATCAATATGAGACTCGTTGCATATAATTATAATCATGATGATATCCAGGCTTTAAGATGTGATGTTGAATTTACAAATCTTTATGATGAGAGACTGGTTATTAAAAATATAGATTTTGTATTTAGTGAAAATATTAACCTTTCTGTTATAGAATCGGATTATATTCTTAGCAAGATTGCACCTAATGATTTGGCTCTTCTTAAGGATGCAAAGGTGATTCTTACTAAATATGCTACACCTCGTGGTATATATGCATGTAATGATCAACCTATAAATGTTACACTTAGCAGTCGTAGACTTGAAGCTCTTAAAGCTAAGCGTGGTATTGACGCGGTTGAAAAATATTCTACTGATGGCATGATTTGGACATGTAATTGCGGATATGTTAATGAAGGTGGCGCTGAGGAGTGCGTTGTTTGCGGACGTAAACAGAAAGATATTATGACTAAGGCTTCATTTAATTATGAAGAGATGATAGATCGCATGCGAGAAAAAGAGTATGTCGTTGAAATAAAGGACGTGCTTATGCAGTATATTAAAGAAATTGATGCAAGTATGAGACTTGAACTTCTTGAAATAATGGAATCTGGACTTCAATATGAGAAGACAAGAGGGAATATGAAGGAAACTGTTATTGAAAAGGTCGAAAAGGTCTTTGAGGATGCATCGGTCGAGGATTAAAAAGATATTTAATTAAATTTGAATATATTATACTATTTATAGATGAATAATAGATGGCTTTAATTGCTTTAATTAATTCTATTAATTCATATATTAAAATTTTTATGTGTTAGAGGTGTTGTTGTGGGCTCAGGTCTTAGTATGACAAGCATTAATAAAATAAAGGAACTTGCAGAAGCTCATGAGTATAGTCTGGCTGCTCCTATTTTGGATTCTCAAGATCTTGAAAAGTCATATAATCCTCAATTTTTAAGGCTATGTGGTGAGATTTATGAGAATGTTGGCAGACTTTCGGAAGCAAGGCATTTGTATGTTAAGGCTCATGTTCTTGCCCCCGAAGCTACAAGGATTATTTATTCTTTATTAGATTTTTATCTTAAGGTTGGATATTTTGATCTGGCTGACAGATATTTTGAGGAATATGTTCATTTCAGTACTGGTATAGGAAGAGAGCTTTCTGATGTTAGATACATTATGAAGAAAGCTAAGGTTCCTGATCTTATAGAGCTTTATGATATGCTTTATCCTTATTATAGAGATAATATGGATGAAAAGTGGAGCTTCGAACTTCTTCTTTTATCCAGACTTCTTGATAAAGAAGATATTGATATGATTGCTAAGGATTATGAGGCGACCTTTAGAAAGAGTTCCTATCTCGGTCTCGTTGAAGAGGTGAAAAACTCCAAAACTGCAGCTTGGGATAATTTCTTTATATATGCAGAGGAGGCAAAAAAGGATAATAATCCTGAAGAGGCCGAAACTCGTGAGATGGAAAAGGCTCAGCTTGAAAAAGACTATTATGTTTTGAATCCTCAAGTTGATGAGGAGGCTGTCATTACAGAAATGACTACTGATGTAGAAAAGCCTGAGCATCCTAAAAAGTCGGTGGAAAGTGTCGAAAAAGGCATTAAGAAATTCATTATTAGTCGATTTAAGAAAATCAAAAAAGAAGCTGAAGAACTGCCTGATGGTATTGATGATTATTCGGATGAATCGGACGAGAACGTTGATGAGAAAGATACTGAAAATAATTCTGAAAATCAATCAGGTGTTGATGTATCTGTTAAGGATTCTGAAACCGATTCTCAATCTGATGATCAAACAAGCTCGGCTAAGAATGTTGCTGTAGATAATACTGTGAATAATACTGTGAATAATGAAGCTTCTTCTAATAAATCATCTGAAATTGAGACTTCTGATGTATCTAATGATATAAGCTATGAAACAAATTCTGAATCCGAAGGCGTTTCGAATGAGTTTATAATAGATTCGCAGGATACTCCTCTTGAACAGGATGAGGTTGAAATAGATGATCCTGAAGATATACTGGATTACAAACCTGATTTTGTTTCATATGAATTTGATGATGGTTTTGCTCCAGAGTCAGATACAATAGCAGGACTTAGTGAATTCAGTGATGATATCGATGAAACTAATGAAGAAGACTTTAATGCATTTAAGGATTTTGCTTTATATCAGGCTGAATCTGAAGAATCAGATGATATAGAAGTGTATGAATCTGAAATATTAAAAGAAGAATCAGATGATATAGAAGTGTATGAATCTGAATCAATAAAAGAAACGTCAGATGAAAAAGAATCTGTTTCTGAACAACTTGATGATATTTCTTTGGAAGAGGTTTCCGAGAAATATAATAGTGAAGTTGATGGTGATATTAATATTGAGATTGACACGGAAATTGATGATAGAGTTAGTGATATAGAAGAAAAATTAAATGATTCAATTACCGATGATCTGACTAAAGATATATATGATTCTGATGAGGCTGTAGAAGACTCTATAGAGGCTGTGGCTGTAGAGGATGAAGAAGAATATAGAGAAACATCAATCGAGAGTCAAACTGAAAAATCAATAGAAAATTCAATAGAAAATTCAATAGAAAATTCAATCAAACTATCAAACGAAGATTTGAAAGATATGATTGGAGAAACGATTGGAGAAAAAACATCTACTGAAGATAAAAAGTTTGATATTGATGTAGATGGTGTGCCGGAAGACTTTTCTGATGAAGACTTTTCTGATGAAGACTTTGTACCTGAGGTTGAGGATTTTGTTCCTGAATTAGATGATTCTATAAATGAATCTTATATGTATGAAGATAAATCAGAAGATAAATCAAAAGATAAACCAGAAGATTTAAGTTCGGATGCTGGTGTTTCTCAGTCGGATATATATAATTCGGTTTCTTCTGTAGCTGATTATAGTTCAGATAATAAAGAATCAATTAGGTTAAAAAAGGAATTTAAACCTGGGTTGGATGATTTAGTTCTTGAAATTAATGATGATGTTCTGGAAATAAATGAAGTAGAGACAGAGTTTGACTCGGTTATAAATGATGAACCTAAGTCTGAAGTTGAACATGAAAAATTCGGAAATGATTCCTTTGATACTGATAATCTTGAAGTAGAAGGCGTTGAAACAGCAAGCTATGAAACAGAAAGTTTTGTAGCAGAAAACGTTGAAACAGAGGATGTTGAAACAGCAAGCTATGAAACAGAAAGTTTTGTTGCAGAAAACGTTGAAACAGAAAATGCTGAAATAGAAAATGTTGAAACAGAAAACTTCGGAACAGAAAACTTCGGAACAGAAAACTTCGGAACAGAAAATGTTGAAGTAGAAAAGGTGGTTGATTCGGACGATACATCTTCCGAATATGAAGTGATGAAGTTACCTACACCATCTTATATGAAAGCAGATATACCATCTTTTGATTTTAATAAGTTTAGTTCTGACTTGTTCCCGGGCTTATCTAAGAATGAGGCTACGGTCAAGAATGAATTCCAGCAGGTTGTTAAAGCGGAGAATGATAAACTTGATGAAAAGTTAAAGGCTGAGGAAGAAAAACTCAAAGAAGCTGAAGCTCTTCTGGCGTCCTTGGGTATAAAATTATAGAAATATAATTTAATTTATGAATTTGGACTTAATATTTTTAGCAAGATATATAATGTAAGGAGGATTAAACGCAGTGGCTGTTGATCAGAGAGAAGCGCTAATTGCTGCTGTCCGTGCACAGGTTGAGAAGGAACGTGCAGAAAAGCAGAAAAAGCTCGAAAGAGAACAAGAGGCGATGAAATTCGCTAAAAAGTCAAGTGGAAAACAGGATGATGGTCCTAAAAAATATAAGACCTTATCGCCTGAAGAGCTTGCTCGAATCGAGGAGAAAAAACGTAGAAAAAGAGCTGAGGAACTTGGCATTGATTTGGACGCTGAAGATGAGAAGAAGGCGGCTGAAGAGGCTAATAATAAAGAACAAGAGACTATTGATAAGATTAAATCAGGTGGCCTTGGTGGTGCTGGTCTCGGTTCAGAGGGTGGCCTTGGAAGCGCTGGTCTTGGCGGTGGTCTAGGAAGTTTTAGTTCAGAAGGCGGCCTTGGTAGTGCTGGTCTTGGTGGTGGTCTTGGTGCCAGCATTAATGGTGAGAAAGAATCAGAAAATGTTAAAATTATTGATGGTTCTGATGAAAGTAAATACTCTTTCTCATCCGATGGTACAAATACCGTAAGTGAGGATAAAGGCTGGGTAGCTGATGGTAGAACTGAAGTTCTTAGGGGACCTGGAGATTTAGATAGTATCGTTCCTAATAGAACAACGCCAACTAATGATGTTGATTCTATGTATGATATGGGTGACGATGATGATTCTTCATTTGATGCCCAGACATCTGCGATGGATGGATTCCAGGATATTTCTAAGAAGTCTGAAGAAGAAAATGAAGAGGTCAATGCTGAGGAAGAAACAAGCAGCGATGATTCACGTAAGAAGAAGAAAAAGAAAGCAACTAGTGATATAGATAATCAGGAGAAGCGTCTTGCTGCTGCTAGAGAAAAGGCGGCTGCAAAGAAGCGTGCTGATTATGAGAAGGTAAAGGCAGAGGAAGAAGAGGCTGAGAGAAAAGCTGAAGAAGAGGCTAAGAAGGCTGAGGAAGAGGCTAAGAAGGCTGAAGAAGAAAAGAAGAAGGCTGAAGAAGAAAAGAAGAAGGCTGAAGCTGAATATAGAAGAAAAGCTGAAGAAAGAGCTGCTAGAGATGCTGAAGAATCGGCTAAGAGACAGGCAGAAATTGCTGAAAAGAATAGGAAGTTAGAGGAGCAGAGAAAGAAAGCTGCTGAAATCGCAAGAAAAGCTGCTGTTGAAGCTCAACGTAAGAAGTATAAAGAAGATGCAGAAAAAGAAATTGAACTTGCAAAGAAGGCTGTTGCAGAAGCTGAACAGGCTGTAAAAGATGCAGAGGCTGAGGCTGGTAAGCCTATTGATGAAAAGTCAATCCCTAAGTCGGATGCAATTATTAAAGCGGAAGCTTTAGTTTACGAAGCAGTTAAGTCTAAAGAAGACGCAGAAAATGCTATTAAAGATGCTCAAAATACACTTGATAGTGCGAAGGCTGATCTAGAAACAAAGAAATTAGATATAGATAAGGTTAAGGTTGAAATCCCTGCTGCAGAAGCAAAGGCTGAGGAGGATAGAGAAAAGGCAAGAGCTGATGCAAAGGCTGATTTTGATAAGATTAAAGCTGGAATTCTTGAAGATGTTATTTCTGCAGCTCAGTTATTACTTAGAAATAAGGCTGATAAAGAAGCTGAAAAGAGAGCATCCGAAGCTAAGACTGCAATAGCTGATGGTATAAAAGAGATTGATAATGAAATTAAATCTCTTAAATCTAATGCTGATCTTGCTAAATCAGAAGTTGAATTCGCGGAGGCTGCATTAAATGAAGCTGAAGTGGGTCTTGAGACGGCTAAGGCTGATATTATTAATGCAAAGGATAAGGTAAAACTTGCTGAGGCTGAGGTTGAAAGCGCCGAAACAGGTGTGGCAGCCGCTAAGGAAGAAGCAGAGAAAGCTAAGGTAGAAGCTGACAAAGCGAGAGATGTTGTTGTGGCTGCTAATTCAAAGGTTGATCAGGCACAGAATCTTCTTGATGATGCTAAGGCTGCTGTTGTTGAAGCAGAGAAGGCTCTTAAAGCTGCAAAGGATAAAGAGACTGAGGCTAATAAGAACTTTGAAGCTTGTAAATCTGAAGCCAATGCAGCAGAAAAGGCTGCTAATGATGCTTTAGAAAAATCTCTTGGTGCAGATACTGGTATATCAGACGCTGAAGCAAGTGTAGAGGCCAAGAAAGCTCAGGTTGAATCACTTAAGGCTGAGGTTGATATTGCGGTAACGGCTAAAGAAAATGCTGAAAATAATATTAAGCTTGCACAGTCAGAACTTGAGAATAAGAAGAAGGCTGTGGCTGATATAGAAGCTAATATTTCTAGTGTTGAGGCTCGTAAGGAAGATGTTAAGGTAAGCAAAGAAAATGAACTTGCTGAAGCTAATAAGGCTGCTGAGGTTGAACTTGAAGCTGCTTTGGCTAAGGCTGTTAGAAATGCAGAGACTGAAGCGTCTAATAAGGCTGAGGCTGAGATAGATGAGAAGGCTGCTAAGCTTGTTCTTAATATTGATAATAAGCTGGAAACTACTAAGAAAGATATAAACAAGAAGATTAAAGATGCTGAGAATGCTCTTAAAGATGCTGAAGAATATGTTAAGCTTGCTGAAGATGATCTTAAGACTGCTAATGATAGCTTGGCAATTAAGGATTCAGAGATAGAGGCTGCTAAGGCTAAGGTTGAGGAAGAAAAAGAAAAATCTAAAGCTGAAGCTATGAAGGCTGCTGATGGTCTTAAGGTTAAGGTTGATGAGGCGAAGAAGGCTCTTGAATCAGCAAAGAAGGCTGTAGCAGATGCTGAAGAAAAGGCAAAGAATGTTGATTCTATGGAAATAGATATGACTTCTATTGCTCCTGGACACAGACTTCCTCTTGCTGCTAATTATCTTGATAAATATCTCGGTATTAAGGGGTCTGCAGATGAAATCGTTGATACCTTTAATGATATAGCTGCAAATGTTGAAGAGACAATAAGGTCAAGGAATATTGTTATTCTTGGTCAATATGGTTTTGGATCAGTATCTGTTGGTGAAGATTTTGCAAGAAGTTTTTATGACATGGGTATTGTTAGTGCAAGGACCATAGCTAAGATTAAAGCAGCTGCGCTTAATAAGATGTCAAAGGAAAAATTAAAGCCAAATATGGAAAAACTTTCTGGTGGATGTCTTGTTATTGAAAATGCAGGTCTTGTAACTCCTGAAAAACTTATTGAGATTGTTAATCTTTCTGCAAAAGATTTGGATGATTTTGTTGTTATCATGACTGGTGAGATTGATTCCATCTCTAAGCTTTTTGCGAATACAACAGAGGTTATTTCTGAATTTGAGTACCTGATTGATATGACAAAGATTGAAAAGAGCGATATGCTTCATGTTGCTGAGGGTTATATTAAGCAGAGGAGTTTTAAGGCTGATGCAGATGTTCTCCCTAAGATTGAAAAACTTCTTATGGGTATGGAAAGCGGAAACCTTGATAGAATGATCGCTGCTATTGATGATGCTCTTGTTAAAGCAGAAAAGAGAAATTCAGAAGATAGAATAATTAAAGCAGAAGATTTTTAATTAAAGATATTAATTATATATTATATTTTAAATTTTTGTCTGAGCTTTTGGTTGATAATTTATGGATTTATCTTTGTTTTTGACATTTCAAAAATGGTATGATATTTTTAGTGCCAGTACTGTAATAGTGCTGGCACATTATTGTTTGAACAAATTATTTTGTTTATGCATTAATTGTTATTTTTAAAATACTTTTTGTGCTATATATAGTTTATATAGAATTTATATTTAGATTTTATTTAGAAGGAAAAAGTAATCATGCATCGTATAGATATAGGAATAGATCTCGGGACATCAAATGTGTGTGTATATATGAGAGACAAGGGTATTGTTATTAATCAGCCATCAGTTTTAGCCTATGAAACTAAAGAGAAAAAAATCATAGCTGTTGGAAAGAAAGCTAAAAGGATGATAGGTAAAACTGGTGATAATATTGTAGTGGAAAAACCTATCAGACATGGCGTTATTTCTGAGTATGCACTTGCCGAAAGAATGGTAAAAGCTTTTGTGAAAAATGCTCTTCGTAAAAGAAGGATATTTGGTAGACCAAATATTTGTGTTGCCGTACCTCAAGGAATTACTGAGGTCGAAAGAAGGGCGGTTGAAGATGCGATAGCAAGGACTGGTGCTAAGGATGTATTCTTGCTTGAATCTCCGATTGCGGCGGCCTTGGGAACCGGTGTTGATATCATGGAAACCATGGGACATATGGTGGTTGATATAGGTGGAGGAACCACTGATATAGCTGTCATTTCTGCGGGAGATATAACATTTGGTTTATCTCTTAAGGTTGGAGGAGATGATTTTACTGAGGCTTTGGCTAGATATGTTAGAAGGAAATATAATATAGAACTGGGTGAACAGTCTGCAGAGGATGCAAAGATAGAAATTGCCAGTGCTATAGGGAGACAGGTTGATTCTTCCTATGAAATAAAAGGCAAGAATATTATGACCGGACTACCAGTGAGGCTTGATCTTGGTGCTAATGAAACAGTGGATGCTATGAATGAAATACTAACTCAGATTACAGATGGTATAGTTGATGTGCTTGAAAATGCAGAACCTGAACTTATGGCGGATATTGCAAAAGAGGGAATATTACTTTCTGGTGGAGGAAGTCTTATGTATGGAATTGATAGGGCTATATCAGAAAAAACTGGTGTAAGAACTGTTATTGCAGATGAACCTCTTAATGTTGTTGCTGCCGGAGCTGGTCTTGCTGGAGAGTATATAATGGTGCAGGAAGAAGAGGATTGATTAAAAAAATAAGCGGTATAGGCTGTTGGCCTATACCGTTTTTTGTTTTGTTTGTGAAAAATGTCTATAAGACTTCGTAAATTGTGTTTAAAAATTCACGAAATAGCGAAAGTCAAATTATTGCGATAGATTTGACTTTATGATATGATTAAAAAGCATTTTTAGAACTTAAAGCAATTTAATGCTTTAATGTTTTAAAGTGTGGACTTATAGATACATAAATTTTTAAAAAATAAAGAAAAATAATAAATCATTGAATGGAGGATTAATTTATGTCAAAGAAAGTCGTACTCGCTGGCGCATGTCGTACTGCAATCGGAACCATGGGTGGCTCACTCAGCACAATTCCTGTAGCTGATCTTGGAGCTATCGTTATCAAAGAGGCTCTTAACAGAGCTGGTGTTCCTGCAGATCAGGTAGACCACGTTTATATGGGTTGCGTTATCCAGGCGGGCCAGGGTCAGAATGTAGCGCGTCAATCAGCTATCAAGGCAGGTCTCCCTGTTGAGTGTCCTGCAGTTACTATTAATGTTGTTTGTGGTTCAGGACTTAATAGTGTAAATATGGCTGCTCAGATGATTCAAGCAGGAGATGCTGATATCGTTGTAGCTGGTGGTATGGAAAATATGTCAATGGCTCCATTTGCACTTCCAAATGGTCGTTATGGATATAGAATGACATGGCCTTCAAATAGTCAGGGCGCACTTGTTGATACAATGGTAAAGGATGCTCTTTGGGATGCGTTTAATGATTATCATATGATCAAGACTGCAGATAATGTTGCTGAACAGTGGGGCCTTACTCGTGAAGAGCTTGATGAGTTCGCTGCAAATTCACAACAGAAGTGCCAGAAAGCCCTTGAAGATGGCGTATTTAAGAGAGAAATAGTTCCTGTAGAAATTAAGAAGAAAAAGGAAACTGTTTTATTTGATACAGATGAGAACCCTCGTGCTGGTATTACAGCTGAAGGACTTGCAAAGATGAGACCTATTAATCCTGATGGATATGTTACTGCAGGTAATGCATCAGGTATTAATGATGGGGCAGCTGCTATAGTAGTTATGTCAGCTGAGAAGGCTGAAGAGCTTGGTGTTAAGCCTATGGCTACTTTTGTTGGTGGAGCTCTTGCAGGTGTTGCACCTGAAATTATGGGTGTAGGTCCTATAGCTGCTACAAGAAAGGTTATGGCTAAGACTGGTTACAAGATTGAAGATTTTGATGTTATTGAAGCTAATGAAGCCTTCGCTGCTCAGTCTGTAGCAGTAGGTAAGGATCTTGGCATTGATGTAGAAAAGCAGCTTAACCCACGTGGTGGTGCAATTGCTCTTGGACATCCAGTTGGTGCTTCAGGATGCCGTATTCTTGTAACACTTCTTCACGAAATGGAAGATATGGATCTTAAAAAGGGTCTTGCTACTCTTTGTATCGGTGGTGGAATGGGCTGTGCTACAATTGTTGAAAGAGATTAATTTAATAGTAGGAGAAAAGAAATGGCTGAATTTGTAACATATGAGCAGGAAGAATTTGTAGGTATTATAACTATTAATCGTCCAAAGGCGCTTAATGCACTTAATTCAACTGTCCTTGATGAATTAAAGAACACTTTTGAAGCAGTTAATCTCGACACAACACGCGTACTTATTCTCACAGGTAGTGGAGAAAAATCCTTCGTTGCAGGTGCTGATATTGGAGAAATGTCTTCACTTAGCAAGGAAGAAGGAGAAAAATTTGGTAAAAAGGGAAATGATATATTTAGAATGATAGAAACATTTCCTATTCCGGTTATAGCTGCTGTAAACGGCTTCGCTCTTGGCGGAGGCTGTGAGATAGCTATGAGCTGTGATATAAGAATTGCATCTGATAATGCTATATTTGGTCAGCCTGAGGTTGGTCTTGGTATCACACCAGGTTTTGGTGGAACACAAAGACTAGCTAGAATAGTTGGTGTGGGTATTGCTAAGCAGATGATTTATACAGCTAGAAATATTAAGTCCGACGAAGCTTATCGTATTGGGCTTGTTAATGCTGTTTATCCACAGGAAGAACTTCTGGAACAGGCTAAGAAGCTTGCCTTTACAATTTCGACAAATGCTCCTATTGCAGTTCGTAATTGTAAGAAGGCTATTAATCAGGGCCTTGATGTAACAATGGACGAAGCTATTGTTATAGAAGAAAAATTATTCGGCGATTGCTTTGAATCAGAAGATCAGGTAGCTGCTATGGCTAATTTCCTTGAAAAAGATAAGGAAAAGAAGCTTAAGGTTGTACCATTTAAGAACAAATAGTTTTGATTGATAGTTTAAGGAGGATTATAGATATGAAGATTGGTGTTATTGGCGCCGGTACAATGGGACAGGGCATTGCTAAGGCATTTGCTCAGATAGATGGATATGAAGTTGCACTTTGCGATATCAAGGCTGAGTTTGCTGAGGGTGGTAAGGATAAAATTGCTAAAGGTTATGCAAGACTTGTTGCTAAGGAAAAAATGACTCAGGAAGCTGTAGATGCTATCCTTGCTAAGATTACTCCAGGACTTAAGGAAGATCTTTGTGCAGATTGTGATCTTATAGTAGAAGCTGCATTTGAAAATATGGAAGTTAAGAAAACAACTTTTGGTGAGCTTGATAAGATCTGCAAGCCTGAGTGTATTTTTGCTTCTAATACTTCTAGTCTTTCAATTACTGAAATTGGCAATGGTCTTACAAGACCTATGATCGGAATGCATTTCTTTAACCCGGCTGATAGAATGAAGCTTGTTGAAGTTATAGCTGGGGTTAATACTCCTGCAGAGACAGTTGATAAGATTGTTGAAATTGCTAAGGCAATTGGTAAGACACCTGTACAGGTAAATGAAGCTGCTGGATTCGTTGTAAATAGAATCCTTATTCCAATGATTAATGAAGCTGCATTTATAAAGATGGAAGGTGTATCAGATATAGAGGGTATCGATTCTGCTATGAAGCTTGGTGCTAACCATCCAATGGGACCACTTGAGCTTGGAGATTTCGTAGGTCTTGATATCTGTCTTGCTATAATGGATGTTCTTTATGCAGAAACAGGTGATAGTAAATATCGTGCTTGCCCACTTCTTCGTAAGATGGTTCGTGGCGGAAATCTTGGTGTTAAGAGTGGTCGTGGTTTCTACCAGTATAATGCAGATCGTACAAAAACACCTGTAGATCAGCTTTAAGATTGATAAAATAATATTTTAAATAATGTTTTAAAATATACTAATTTATGGAGGAATAATTCATGGATTTCACACTTGATAAACAGCATGAAATGGCTCGTGATCTTTTCAGAGATTTTGCTGAGAAAGAGGTTAAGCCTCTTGCTATGGAAATTGATGAAGAACATAGATTTCCAAGTGAAACTGTAGAAAAGATGGCTAAGGCTGGATTCCTTGGTATCCCAGTACCAAAGGAATATGGCGGACAGGGTTGTGATATACTTACTTATATTATGGCTGTAGAGGAAATGGCAAAGGTTTGTGCAACAACCTCTGTTATTCTTTCAGCTCATACTTCACTTTGTATAGATCCTATCCTTACTTATGGAACTAAGGAACAGAAGGATAAGTATATAAATGATCTTGCTACCGGCAAGAAACTTGGTGCATTTGCTCTTACAGAGCCTGGTGCAGGTACTGATGCTCAGATGCAGCAGACAAAGGCAGTACTTGATGGCGATGAGTGGGTGCTTAATGGATCTAAGTGCTTTATTACAAATGGTAAGGTTGCTGATGTATATATTGTTATTGCGGTTACTGGTATTGTTGAAAAACGTGGCCGTAAGATGAAGGAGATTTCAGCTTTTATAGTTGATAAGGATACTCCAGGATTTTCGTTTGGTACAAAAGAAAATAAGATGGGAATTTGTGGTTCTTCAACATATGAACTTATATTTGAAGATGCTCGTATTCCTGCTTCAGCTCTTCTTGGTGTTAAGGGTAAGGGCTTTGGTATTGCCATGCATACTCTTGATGGAGGACGTATTGGTATTGCTGCTCAGGCTCTTGGTATTGCTGAAGGGGCTCTTGAAAGAACTATTGCGTATACAAAGGAAAGAAAACAGTTTGGTAAGTCTATTTCTGCTTTCCAGAATACACAGTTCCAGCTTGCTGATATGGCAACTAAGGTTGAGGCAGCTAAAATGCTTGTATATAAAGCTGCTCTTAAGAAACAGGAGTTTGCTGATGGTAAGAAGGTATCTTATAGCGTAGAAGCTGCAATGGCTAAGCTTTTTGCTGCTGAAACAGCTATGGAAGTTACAACTAAGGCAGTTCAGCTTCATGGTGGATATGGCTATATCAAAGAATATGAGATAGAGCGTATGATGCGTGATGCTAAGATAACAGAAATTTATGAGGGAACCAGCGAAGTTCAGCGTATGGTTATCTCAGGAAATATATTGGCGTAAGGAGGGTGCAGGCGTGAAAATTGTCGTTTGTGTAAAACAGGTACCTGATACTAAAGCAGGAGTAAAGTTTAAACCGGATGGTACTCTCGATAGAAATGCAATGAAGTCAATTATGAATCCTGATGATAAGGCTGGTCTTGAGGCTGCCCTTCGTATAAAGGATGAAATTGGTGCTGAAGTTACCGTAGTTACTATGGGACTTCCAAAGGCCGAAGATGTACTTCGTGAGGCATTTGCAATGGGTGCTGATAATGGAGTTCTTGTAACAGATAGAAGACTTGCAGGTGCTGATACCTGGGCTACTTCCCAGACTATAGCTGCTGCAATTAGAAAACTTGATTATGATCTTATTATCACAGGCCGTCAGGCTATCGATGGTGATACAGCTCAGGTAGGTCCTCAGATTTCTGAGCACCTTAATCTTCCTTTAATATCTTATGCTGAAGAGCTTAAGGTTGAAGGTGATAGTGTTATAGTAAAGAGACAATATGATGACAGACATCATATTTTGAAAGCAAAGCTTCCTTGTCTGGTGACAGCTCTTTCAGAGTTAAATGTTCCTAGATATATGACTCCAGGTGGAATCTTTGACGCATTTGAAAAAGAAATAACAGTGTGGGATAGAGATGCACTTGATACGCTTGAAGACTGTAACATGGGTCTTAAGGGTTCTCCTACACAAATTGCAAAGGCTTCTGATAAAGTTGCTAAGGGTGCTGGCCAAAAGGTTGTTCCTGAAACTGCATCAGACGCAGCTGACTATATAATTGAAAAACTTGCTGAAAAGTTTGTTATTTAATTTATTTAGTTGAGAATTCAAAAGAATAAAAGCAATTGATTTATATAATAGGAGGACTAAGTGATGTCTTTAGAAGAATATAAGGGAGTCTATGTCTTTGCTCAGCAGATAGATAATCATATCACTGAGATTACATATGAGCTTATGGGCAAAGCTATTGAACTTGCCAATGATCTGAATACAGAAGTGGTTGCTGTTCTCTGTGGTTCAGATATTAAAAATAAAGTTTTTCATCTTGAAGAGCATGGTGCTGACAGGATTATTCTTATAGATGATCCAGAGCTTAAGGAATATAGAACAGAACCTTATGCTCACGCTCTTTCAGAAGTAATTAATAAATTTAAACCGGATGTATTTCTTATTGGTGCTACAGCTATTGGCCGTGACCTTGCCCCTCGTGTTTGTGCGCGAGTTCATACAGGTCTTACAGCCGACTGTACATCTCTTGAAATAGGAGATTTTCCTCTTAACGCTATACCTGGCAAAGAGGATCTTCAGAAACATAATCAGTTACTTATGACTAGACCTGCTTTTGGTGGTAATACAATTGCAACAATTGCTTGTCCAGAGTTTAGACCTCAAATGGCTACAGTAAGACCTGGCGTAATGAAGCGTTCACCTAAGATTGTTGGTAGAACTTGTGAACTTATTGAGTTTAATCCAGGATTTGTTCCTGATAATAAATATGTTGAGATACTGGATGTTATCAAGAGTGTGAATGAGTCCGTTGATATTCAGAAAGCAAAAATTCTTGTTTCTGGAGGAAGAGGTGTTGGTTCTGCAGAAAACTTTAGTTTGCTTCAGGATCTTGCTGATGTTCTTGGTGGTGAGATAGCTTGTTCACGTGCGGTAGTTGATAATGGATGGCTTTCAAAGGAACATCAGGTTGGACAGACAGGTAAAACTGTTCGTCCACAGCTTTATTTTGCTATCGGTATTTCTGGTGCTATTCAGCATACTGCTGGTATGGAGGAATCTGATATCATTATTGCTATAAATAAGGATGAAACAGCTCCTATATTTGATGTTGCTGATTATGGTATAGTTGGCGACCTTAATAAAATTCTTCCTATTCTTACTGAGGGAATTAAGGCTCGTAAGAGTGAAACAGAAGAAGAGGATGATTAAATGATTTAAATAGAACGTGAAAAGGAGTATCTTCCTTTTCACGTTTTTCTTGAAAAAGGACTATGATTCGGTTATTTTTTAATAAGAGATGTTCTTTTCAATACATTTAATGAAGAGGAGGCTATATTTATGGATCCAAGAAGCAGTAACAGACAAAAAACTACTACAGGTAACTCAAAGGGTGTTCATAAAAGAGGCGAGGGCCTTGGAACTGGTCCGGTTGGAAGACAGGATACATATCAAGGCAGAAAACTTGGCTCTTCCGGTGGAGGAAGCAGAGCTGCCAAGATTGGTGGTGGCTCAAGTGGAGCTATTATTATCATTGTTATTATTTTCCTTCTTCTTAGAGGAGGAGGTGGTGGTGGGTTATCCACTGATAGTGGTACATCTACTTATGATACTAATGGTTCATTATCTGGTCAGACTTCCTCTAGTACCAGTGGAGTTGGTTCAGGAGCTTCAAGTTCATCCAGTGCAATATCTGCTTTTGGCGATGTGACTAGTTTGTTTGGTGGATTTTCTGGTGGTTCAACCTGCTCTGGATGGCAAAATGGTCTTAATAACAATAGTAAGCTTAATACAGAGGTGGCATCTGGTGCCAGGGCAAAATATACAAGTCCCCTTGGTAATGGTGAAGATACCTGGACTATTATGGTATATATGTGCGGAACGGATCTTGAATCCAGATCTGGTATGGCTTCCAGTGACCTTGGAGAAATGGCTCAGGCTTCAATACCTGATAATGTAAATATTATTGTATATACTGGAGGATGTTCCAAGTGGAAGACTTCGGGAATAAGTAATACAACTAATCAGATATATAGAGTCCGTTCAGGAAAGCTTGAAACTTTAGTTGATGATGATGGCGATAAGGCCATGACTGATCCTAATACCCTTATACATTTCCTTGATTATTGTAAGGAAAATTACAATTCAAACAGGAAAGCTCTTATATTTTGGGATCACGGCGGTGGTTCAATAACGGGTTATGGTTATGACGAAAAGCATAAGAATAATGGATCTATGGATCTTACCAAGATTAATTATGCTCTTGGTAAGGCTGATCAGAAATTTGACTGGATAGGTTTTGATGCATGTCTTATGGCTACTTATGAAACCTGTGTTGTTTGTGATAGATATGCGGATTATCTTATTGCCTCCGAAGAAACAGAACCAGGTGTAGGCTGGTATCATACAAAATGGGTTAATACTGTAGGAGAGAATACTTCTATTTCTACACTTGATCTAGGTAAAGTTATTGCTGACTCTTTTGTAGATGAATGTAACAGGGTGTGTGCAGGGCAGAAAACTACACTTTCTGTTATTGACCTTGCTGAGTTTTCGCAGACTGTTCCATCTAAATTAGATGATTTTTCTGTGGATACAACAGCTATAATGGAAAATGCAGAATTTAAGACTGTAGCTGATGCGAGAGCGGGAACTAGAGAGTTTGCAACATCTTCAAAGATTGACCAGATGGATCTTGTTAACTTTGCTAATTCTATTGGTACCGATGAGGCGAAGGAACTTTCAGATGCGGTTCTGTCAGCGGTTAAGTATAACAGAACCTCAAATACTATAACTAATGCTTATGGTCTTTCAATGTTTTTCCCTAATAAAATAGCTTCTAAGGTCAATACTGTAGTCGCTATAAATGAGCAAATTGGTGTAAGCTCTGAATATAATAAATGTATGCAGACCTTTGCTGGTTTTGAAACTACAGGACAGGTTGCCGCTGGTGGTCAGGGATCAGCTCTTGGATCACTCCTTGGTATGTCTTCGTCTGGTTCATCATCTACCACATCGGGCAGTGATGCTATTGGTACACTTTTAGGAGCCTTCCTTGGTGGTGGAAGAAGTGTGCCTGGTATGGACCCAGAGGATGTCAGCTATATGAATGATTCATCTGTATTTAATGCGGATGCTGCTGCAGACTATGTTGCAAATAACCAGTTTGACCCATCTAAGCTTGAATGGACAGAACAGGATGGCGTTCATCTTCTTGAGCTTTCCAAGGATGATTGGAGCCTTATAAAAAATCTTGAGGTAAATGCTTTCGTAGATGATGGTAGTGGCTATATTGATATGGGTCTTGATAATATGTATTATTTTACCGAGGATGGTAAGCTTATAGGAGAAACAGATAATACTTGGTTCTCTATAAATAATCAGCCTGTAGCATTTTATTATGAGGATACTACTGAAACTGAAAGTGGTGAGACTATAGTACAAGCCAGGGTTCCTGCCTTTGTTGATGGAGTAAGATGCAATCTTATTATTATATTTGATAATGATCATCCTGGTGGTTATATTGCAGGCGCTAGATATGATTATAAAGATGAAGTATCTGAGTGTGGCTCTGATGATCCTGAATCTGTAAATGATCAAAGCTTTATGCCTGTGGCTAAGGGAGTGACTGAAATTGAGGATGGTTCTCAAATAGATTTTATATGTGATTATTATGATTATGAGGGAAATTATCAGGATTCTTATTATCTTGGTGATCCAATAACATATAATAGCAATGATATGCTTTATAGCTATGAGGATATGGGTTCTAATACTCGGATAACCTATCTGCTTACAGATATTTACAATAGTGAATATTGGACTCCATCAATTGATCAATAATATTTATATTTGTTTTGGTTTTTGATTGAACTTAAAAAATAAACAAAAAAATAAACAAAAATACATTCTTATTAATTGATTAATAATAAAATTTTTATAAAATTAAAATTTTTCAAGAAATATAGTCTCAATTGTGATATAG
>JAILGP010000217.1 GCA_024696635.1 Eubacterium sp.
CTGGTTCAGCTACAACGGGTGGCACAAGTGCAAACGGTGGTTCTGGTGCGGCTAATGGACAGACACCTAGCAATGAATGGATAAATGGAAAATGGTACAATGCAGATGGCAGCCAAAGCTATGAGCCTCAGCTTCAGTGGAAATCCAATGCAACAGGCTGGTGGGTTGAAGATACTAACGGATGGTATCCAACTTCTCAGTGGCAGAAGATAGATGGTTATTGGTACTATTTTAAGTCAAATGGCTATATGGCGTCAGGTGAGTGGTGCAGTGGTTATTATTTTAATTCTGACGGTTCATGGACATATGAAGCTACCCTTTCCTGGAAGAGTGATGCAACAGGTTGGTGGGTTGAAGATTCCTATGGTTGGTATCCTGCAAATCAGTGGGCTAAGATAGATGATACCTGGTATTATTTCCTTGGAAATGGATATATGGCAACTGATCAATATGTGGATGGCTATTGGCTTGGATCTGATGGAGCTTGTTGGTAAAATAGTTTTCGTTTTTTAAATAAAAGTATATAATAACCAGAGGGGTTAAACCTTCTGGTTATTTTTTTGATTGGTAACTAATATATAATAAAATACTATAAATCATATCTTAGTCGGGTTATAATATATTAGTATTTATCTAAAAAATGGTTATTTTTATATTTTATTATGTTTAAGCATATTGTTTGCTATAGGCAATTTATTATTAGAAAGCCACTAAACATCAGCATATAAATCAAAATATAGAGAAGAATAATGGGCAGACATTCTAGAATAAAACAGAATATATTATTGATCATAAACCTATTACTTATACTTACCCAGGGCTTTTTAGTTGGTGATTTAGTAAGTATATCTTTTAATCATGAGATAACAAGGGGAACAGCGCTGAAAGATGGGCTGTTTTTTCTGATTGTATGTTTAATAAGGCTTTTTCTTGATCGTGTGATAATTAGCGGAAAATATGTAGAAGATAATTCTGATTATGATCTTTATGAAGCAGAAACAGAAGATGAGATAATAGATGAGTCAGAAACAGAAACTGATAAAACAGATGAGCCAGAAACAGAAACTGATAAAACAGATGAGCCAGAAACAGACAAAGAGCAAACGGATGAACCTCAAACAGAAACTGAGCAAACGGATGAATCAGATACGCAAAATACATTAGAAACAGAATCTGAAAATGTTTCTAAGCCGGATATGACAAATATGCAATCTGATGTTATAGAATCCCAATCTAAAAATGTAGAGAATATAGATAAAACAGAAGAAACAGAGGAAGTAGAAGAAATAGAGCTTGCAGAAGAAAAAGAGGACGAGGAAGCATCTGGTTTTTCAAAGATAATTATCAATATAGCTATATTTATGCTTATCACTGTTCTATCTGTAATTCTTATGGATATGTTTAAAAATAATACTCTATCTTTAAATTTTATGGTAATGATATTATTTGTATTAATTACCGTGATATTTGAACAGGATATCTATCTTGGACATGGTGGAAGGTTTGTTATTGCCAAATCAAGATTGGATATTATAGATGAGGAAGAGGAGTCACGAGACAAGGCTCCTAAGGGTATATTTCTCACATATTTTCTGAGAAGTATTTATATGGTTTTGCTTGCGGCTTATGGATTTATCCTAATACTGGGGACATTTGTTATGGAGGGGATGACAGGCTGGTTTTCTCCCAATATATGGAGAATAGGAGTCATACTTATAGGTCTTGTAACTCTTGTTTTTAAAACTGTTTATAATATGATTCATGATACTTATGGAAATGCTATAGAAGAGTATATCAGAAACCGTTTTAAGGATAGACTTCCTATGAGTATAATTACCTATATTCCCGAAATCATTGCTGGAATAATTCTCGGGGTTCTTTTATGCTTTTCATCAATATTGGTTGGACTGATTTATATATTGGGAATACTTGTAGTAACCCTTCTTATACCATTCATCATGGACCGTATAGGAACAGGAGGCCAGAGGGCTATAGGAATCAAATGTATCTATATAGGTATGTTTGTTCTTCGCATCATGGCAATGATCATGCTTCTTCTTGCTGTATGGCTTATGAGTTATGGGGCAATAGCAGGTTTTGGTTTTATTCTGATACTTGATATATCCATGCATTATAATAGTATGTGGAATTGATGATATCCCCAAATCATGAAAATGATAGTCAGAAAATCAGTTAAAAAGTTAATTAAGAAAAATCTGATAAATAAAATAGATGGAATAATAGGATAATAGAAAATATGATTAATAGAGAAGATATGCTGGAGCTTACCCGCCGTATGACTCCTTCACGTAATTGCTTTATGAGAGTGGCGGGAGCATATATGGATGAGGAAGGCTTTGATAATGGAACATTTAATATACATTTTGGAAAGCTGAGTCAGGCTGAGACCAAGAGGAATCTTGAGCTTGCCAAGACCATTCCTTTTTCAAGGACAAATGAGGAGCTTAAGGAATATAGCTTTCCTATGGATGAAACAAGGAAGAAGAGTATGTGGCCGCTTCTTTCTGCAATAAGCAAATGTCAGCTAAGGGATGACAGTCTGCTTAGTCTTTTTTATGAAATAGTGGGAGAAAATTATCGTACAGATAGTGAGTATAGCATCTTCGTTTTTAATGGTTCTTACAGTGTACCTGCTAAGGCTTCAGATGGCGTGAGGCTTGAGGATTCAGAGGAGGTTTATGATTTTATTGTATGTTCCATATCGCCTCTTGAGGGTGAGTATGAGCCGGGTAAGCCGGAGTTTGGTTTTCTTTTCCCTGCATTTGTGGATAGGAGCGGGGACAGGGACATGATTAATATTTACAATGCTGATCCTGATAATGTTCAGCAAGGCCTTATGAATAAAATTCTTGGCACTTATTGATTATAATAATTTAATGGGATGCTTTAGGGCTTCCCTTTTTTTGAAAGGTTTTTTAGTATGAAGGAAAAAATAAATGATTGGGAGAAAAATCACTCTCATAGAATTACTAAATATTGGATGGCTGTAATAATCATTATTTCGACTTCAATTCTTATGGCCTTGGTAGGTTTATTTCCCCGAGCTTGTGATTGGTATACAGACCATATATATGGTGGTCTTTCAGATGCAATAAGCAGAGTGACGGCTGTATTTCCATTTGCTCTTGGGGAGATAATTATGTATATGGCTATTCTTTTAGTCCTATTGGCTATTATATTCCTAATTCTGCTTATATTTTTAGGCAAGAAGGAAGCTTATCTAAAGTTTTGCAAGTCCTATTATAAAACTATTCTCATAATACTTTTTTGTTTTATATGGATATATATGCCGCTCTGGTTCGTGCCCTTTTGTGGGACAACTCTTGGTAAGGGAAGTCAAGACCTTAGAACAGAGTTTTCTAATGAAGAGCTTTATATTCTCATAGACTATGTTGTTGAAGAAGGGAATAAGGCTGCAGAAGAAATAGAGATTGATGAGGATGGGATGGTACATTTTCCAGATGCGGATGTACAGGAAAAACTAATTGAAGATGCCATGCTTGCCATATCTGATGACTATCCTCGTCTGAAGGGTTACTATCCACCGGTGAAGGAGGCTCTTTGTTCAGATATTCTGAATCGAATGGATATAGGTGGCTATAATTATCCATACACCATGGAACCTACACATAATAAGTATATGAATCCTATATACAGTTCTCTTCTTGATGCTCATGAGTTATGCCACCATCATGGTTATTATAAGGAAAATGAAGCTAACTTTTTAAGTCAGCTGGCCCTTATTGAGAGTCCTGATCCCTATCTCAGGATGGCAGCCTGTATAAATACATATTTTTATCTTATTGATGATTATAAGGCGGTTTCTGATGTGAATTTTGATGAAGGTAATGGAGAATCAGGAACACAAGCTCCGGAGTTTAGCGAGAGGCTTTGGTATATCTATAATCTTGGCTATGATGTTGCTGATCAGGTTTATGAAGCTGATGCCCATCCTTTGGATAAGATTCCTGAGGCAGATGAGGCAATAAAGGAAATTTCCGATAAGGGATGGGAAGTCCAGGGGGATATATTGGAAGAAAACAGTTATGATGGAGTGGTTCTGCTCCTGCTTCAGTATTATGATGGGAAGCTATATTAGTTTTATTAATGAAATATGGTAAGAGCTTTTATTAAATATTTAATTATTAGGGCAAAACAATAAAAATCTTATGGATATTATAAATTTAATAAAAGGTTTATATTAGTATAGTCTTAAAAATTATGAGTAAACATATCATGAATAATAATTTTGAATGACCTAAATCGTAAATAAAAATTATAAATGAAAACCCATGAATAATAAAAGGCACGAGGAAATATTATAAAAAGGATAAAGGATTATATTTTGGAGGTTAAAATGGATAGAGACCATCTTAAAAAGCTGGATGATATATTGAATGAAATTGTGGAAACAAAGGCATTTCCCGGGAGTATGATTATGGTTCTTCAGGATGGAAAGGAAATGTATTTTGGTGCGGCTGGTTATAGGGACCTGGAGAATAAGACACTTATTACCAGGGATACAATATTTCGCCTTTATTCCATGACCAAGCCTATTACAGCGGTGGCAGCCTGGATGCTTATTGAGGATGGTATTATTTCACTGGAAGATGAGGTTGGTAAATATATTCCTACTTATAAGAATCAGACAGTGGCAGATGGATGGATAATTAATCCTGTAAGAAGGAATATGAGAATTAAGGACCTGCTTAATATGACATCAGGTCTTACATATAATGGTATTCTCAATATTACCGAGCATAAAACAGATGAGCTGGTGAAAGAGGGAATAGAGAGGATGGATAGTGAAAATGAGATGTCCACTCTGGAACTTGCCTCCAGACTTGGGGAGATTCCTCTTGTTTTTTCGCCGGGAGAGGGCTATAACTATGGATTTTCTGCTGATGTAATGGGAGCAGTAATTGAAGTGGTTAGTGGAATGAAATTTGGAGAATTTCTTAAGAAAAGATTATTTGAGCCCCTTGGTATGGAGGATACTGGATTTTATGTAGAGGATTCTAAGCGTGATAGACTGGCCAAGGTTTATCAGAAAACAGAAGAGGGTTATAAGGAATTTCATTACAATAATCTTCTTATAAATCTTAAGGGAGAGCATGCCCCTGCATTTGAATCTGGTGGAGCGGGTATTTTCACAACACTGGATGATTATGCAAAGTTTGCAACCATGCTGCATAAGGGTGGAAAGCATGAAGGAAAGAGAATTATAGGACAGGAAACTATTAAGTTTATGATTGGTATGTCCATGGAGGATATGCCTAGGGAATCTCTTAGAAAACAAAATGGTCAGGATGGATTTGAATATTGTAATCTTATGAGAATCATGAAGGACCCTTCCTATGCCAATACTATTGCGGTAGAAGGTGAGTATGGATGGGATGGCTGGCTGGGTCCATGTTTTATTAATGACCCTGTAAATAAGATATCTATTCTTTCTATGCTCCAGGTTACTGATGCGGGATTCCCTCCATATATGAAGAGGGCTAGAAATGTTATTTATTCCTCTTTATAAAAAAATGATATTATATGTGTTTTTATAAAAATGAGGTTTAAACATGAAATAAACTTATTAAGTTAAAATCTGAATAGCTATAATTTCTACATATGTCTTGCATCAGGATGCAGCCTATAATATTCTGCTTTATCCTTATACATTTCTGAATCAGCCTGGGCAAGTACCTGGCGGATATTTTTGATATCATCATCGTAGCTATAGCCTACTGCAAAAATCAGTTTATCATATTTAGGAGAAATCGATTTGATTTGTGATGCTTTGTGAGCTAGGTCTTCTTTACTGATTCCTGTCAGTATAATGGTAAATTCATCACCACCTGCTCTATATATATCATCTGAATCAAATATTTCGCAAAGGGCTTTGGAAGCATCCTTCAGGAGTTTATCTCCAGCGCTGTGACCTTCCGTATCATTTACATTTTTAAGACCATTAAGGTCGGTGAATATAACGCCGACTGAGTTGGAGTTACTTGTTTCTTGATTGCCCTTACTTAATTTATCCACATATATGTTCATTTCGTTACGGTTCATAACGCCAGTAAGCATATCTCTGGAACTAAGAATCTTAAGCCTGTTAAGAAGAAGATAATTATTTATTTCAGCTGCCAGAACAAAGGATGTTATTTCCAGAGTTTCCTTTATCTTAGGGGATTCATCTGGCTGGAAATTCACAGACCAGATATAACCCAGTAATTGACCTTCTCTTGTTTTAAGAGGAAAGAGTACGATTGTCTTTATACCTGATTCTTTAAGAGAATGGTACCAGGTAGGATTACGTTCTTCCACAACCTCCATATCCTGTTCATTTTTAGCAATGAGACAATTGCTTCCTGCTATGGTGTCTTCCCAGCTTTCAGCTATTGGGTAGAAGAAATCATTAAGATAATTTTCCTGTGGAGTAAGTTTTGAATCAGGATCAAAGCTTTCACATAGAACAGAACAAGACTTTTCATACGTATCCATTAGAAGTATGCATGAATACTCTGACTTACAAAGTTCCCTTATATTAGTTATAACCTTATTCATGCCTTCCTTGAAATCACTATTGTTACGGAGGGTAATACATGCTTCAACAACTGCGGTTCCTACATCGGAAGAAACCTCGGACATACGTTCAGAACTTGGAGTAAGATTAATTTCCATGGTATAGGTGCAGTAGCATATATTTCCGTCATCAGGAAGTAGAGGGAGAAATGTCATATTAAACCATACATCCAATCTATCTGGATGTGCGTAGGAGTGAATACATTTTTTCTCCACAGCTGCTCTGTAGCAAGCCTCTTCAAAATTCAGATCCCTTGTCAGGTAGGCTGTATATTCGCTATTAGGAATAAATTTTTGGGAAAGCATCTCAACGCCAGGAGCAGGGTGTTCGATGGAATCAATATAAGCTTTATTACCAGCTACAAGACGAACTTTTCCGTATCGGCCATTATCAAGCTTTTCCACAGATACAATACAGGTCATAGCTCCCAGGCTATCCGCGATTTTTTGAAAATCCATATAAAGCCTCCTTTAAAATACAATAAATATATAGTTATTACTATCAATAATTTTATACATTTAATTAATTTAGCGCAAGTAATGATTATGAAAAATAATGACATTGATTAGGAAATTACTGTTATTGACTATATATTAATATGATTATATTATATTAAGGTTAGATGGTTATACGTATAGGGGGAATAGGTGGCCCTTATAAGATTTAGTTTTTTCACCTGGGGGGAGTTTTTTTATGAAAAAAGTAAAAATGGCAGTATCTATGCTTTTTTCAGTGTTGATTTTATTTGTTTTAGTTTTAGGTTTAAAGTCAGATTCGAGCTTTGAGGTTTATGCTGAAGGGGAAGAGGAAGAACCTCAGCATGGAATACCGGTTCTCTATTTTAATATAGATGAGAGCAAGGGAACTATTGAAGCTATGAATCAAAGTCCTGATCATACGGCAGAGTGTTACGGATCTGTCACAATCAAGGTTCCTGAAGGATATAAATCTGAATATAGTGATCAGACAGCTGAAGATATGTACGATCTTGAGCTGGAGTATATCAGGGGAAGGGGAACCTCTTCCTGGATTATTCCTGATAAGAAGCCTTATAAGATGAAGTTTGATAAGGGACAGGATCTCTTTGGAATGGGTAAGAATAAACATTGGGTTCTTCTTGCAAATGCAATGGATAATACCTTCCTCAGAAACAAGATAACCTATAAGCTGGGAGAGGAACTTGGCATGGATTATGTCATGAGTTCCATTCCTGTGGAGGTTGTAATGAATGGAAGATATTATGGCCTTTATTATCTATGTGAGCATGTAAGAATTGGCAAGACCAGAATTGCTATAGATGAATTGGAGGAGAAGGATACATCAGCTGATAAGATTACAGGTGGATATCTT
>JAILGP010000007.1 GCA_024696635.1 Eubacterium sp.
TATTATGATGCCTATAATTATTGTTTCTATAGATGAGCTGTTTTTTAATATAATACAATATATTCTTTTTTTCCTTCTTAGGAATAGAACCAGTATTGTATTTTATTTTATTCATATTATCCTGCCACATATTATCTCTACTGCAATAGCAACAGTAATAATATATAGATTTTTGGTATGGATTAATAAATACTTAAAGAAGAAGGTAGCTGAAAGTGAAGATAATTAAGGAGTTTTTCCTTAATCTAAAGGAAATTGTTCTTGAATATGTTAGCAGCAGAGTGTTTCCTGTAACACTTCTTATTATTGTACTTTTTTCACTGCTTATTAATCGTCTTTTTGTAATACAGATTGAACAGGGTCAGTCCTACAGTGAAAGCTTCGAGGTAAAATCTGAAAAAACTCTTAATGTCAATTCTATTCGTGGAAATATATATGATGTAAACGGAAATCTCCTGGCCTATAATGAAATATCCTATACACTTACATTTGGAAATAGTACAGCTCTTCCTGATATGGCTAAATCAATGAGTATATCTGAAAATGTACTAAAAAATCGTATAATATTTAATACACTTTCCATACTTAGAAGTAATGGAGATGATATAGATACCTCCTTTAGAATTAAATATGAAGATGGAGAATATTCCTATACGGTTTCTGGCAGTACACTTAAGCTTTTTCTCAAGGATGTATATGCTACCAGTCTTCCGGAACTTACGGAAGAACAGTTAAATGCTACGCCTAAGGAGGTTGTATATTACTTAAGAGAGTTATTTGAAATAACAAATGATTATTCAGAAGAGGATGCAATGATAATCCTGGCTTGTAGATATAATTTATGGCTTAATAGATTCCAGCAATATGTTCCTGTTGAGATAGCACATAATATATCGGAAAAAAGCCGTTCTGCAATAACTGAAAATCGAGATAATCTGCTTGGTATGGACATAATTGTAGATTCCAGCAGACATTATAATGATGCTAAATACTTTGCCCATATAATAGGCTATGTTGGTAAAGCGTCCCAGAATGATATTGATTACTTTAATGAAGAGGTTGGTGAAAATAAATATAACAGTACTGATGTTGTTGGAAAAACAGGTATTGAAAGACAATATGAAACCTATCTTCATGGAACGGATGGAGAACAGACTTTATTTGTAGATAACCTTGGAAAGGTTCTTGAGGTTACCAAGGATACACCTTCAATTGCAGGAGATGATATATATCTTACTATTGATGCGGATCTCCAGAAGTATTGTTATGACATGCTGGAAAAGGAAATTGCTTCTATTCTTGCCTCAAAGATTATATATGTGGCATCAACCCCTGAAGATGACCCTGATAAGCTTATTGCCATAACTGAGGTTTATGCAGCCTTTTTCACTAATAATCAGATAAAGATTTCCAAAATGTCAGAGCCTGATGCTTCTGAGCTTGAGAAAACAATATATGCAACCTATACTTCGAGGCTTGAAACTACCCTTAATACGGTAGATGAATTATTAACAAGTAATCCGGTTGAGCTAAAGAATCTTTCTTCTGAATATAAGGATTATTGTGAATATATTTGTGAGATGCTTAGTTCAAATGGTATATATGACACTACTGCAGTAAGTCATAATTCTAAGGAATTTATTGACTATGTAAATGACCAGACAACCCTTCAGGATTTCCTAAGATTTCTTATTAAGGAGGAAGCTATAGATATAACCTCCATTGAAGAAGAAAATAAGTATTATGATTCTGATGAGATTTATTCTACTCTGATTAATTATATTATTGATTATCTTGAAGATGATGAAGATTTTAATAACCGTATGATTAAAAATATGATCATAGACGGTACCATAAGTGGCTATGATGTTATAAGTCTTTTATATGCTCAGGGAATCCTTAACAAAGAAGGAGATAAGGAATATGATGCCTTTGTAAATGGTGTTATGAATCCTTATGATTTTATTATTGCCAAATTAGATTCTCTGGAAATTACACCAGCTATGCTTGCCCTTACTCCTTGTTCTGGATGTATAGTAGTTACTGATGTTAATTCGGGAGAAGTAAGAGCTATGGTTAGTTATCCCAGCTATGATAATAATTACCTGACTAATTCAGTAAATGCGGATTATTACAATACACTTCTTGAAAATGGAACAAATCCTCTATATAACAGAGCAACTATGATGAGAACCGCTCCTGGTTCTACATTTAAACCTTTATCTGCCATAGCAGGTGTATCCGAAGGTGTTCTTGGAGTTGATGAATATATCACAGACCTTGGTGTTTTCGAACAGGTATATACAAAACCTAAATGCTGGATATACAGGGACTGGAAGCAGACTCATGGGTCAATAGGTATTCCGACTGCTCTTGATGTGTCCTGTAATTATTTCTTTTTTACAGTTGGTTATAGACTTGCAACAAGAAGTGGACAATATATAGATGATGAAGGACTTGCCAGTCTTAAGAAATACGGAGAAATGTTTGGACTGACTTCTAAGTCTGGAGTTGAAATCGAAGAGATAGAACCACATTTTTCTGATCTTGATGCTGTTACCAGTGCTATTGGACAGGGAACCAATGCTTTTGCTCCTGTTCAACTGGCAAGATATACAACAGCTCTTGCAAATAGTGGTACCTGCTATAATCTGTCTCTTATGAATAAGATTACAGATTATGAGGGAAATGTAGTTAAGGCCTCAAATCATACCATAGCATCACAGATTAATATAGATTCTTATCTATGGGGACAGGTTCATAAGGGTATGAGAATGGTTGTGACTAATGACCTGTCGCACAACAGGCTGCTTAATTCTCTAAATGTACAAGTGGCCGGAAAAACTGGTACTGCCCAGGAAGGAGAAAACAATCCTGCCCACGCACTATTTATTTCGTATGCTCCTTTTTCTGCTCCAGAGGTATCGGTAACTACGGTAATTCCAAATGGTTATTCCTCTGCCTATGCTGCAGACCTGACAGGATTTGTATATGCTTATTTATATGATAAGGAAGCTCTTAACAATGCTGAATTCACAGAAGATGTCGGAGGAGTAGGAGACTAATCAAAATGTTTAGAAAATATAGTCTAAAAAACTACAGCTTTATATTATTACTTTCAGTTATAGCCCTGATGATTCTGGGTGTTTTTGTCATTGAAAGCGTTAATGATGCATTTGTAACCAAACAAACAGTAGGTGTAGTTCTTTCCATAGTTATTATGCTGGTTCTTTCCTTTGTGGATTATCACTTTATATCTAAGTTCTATATTCCTTTATATATATTTATATGTGCCCTTCTTATTCTTGTTCTTATTGCAGGTTCCACCGTTAATAATGCTACAAGATGGTTTACTATAGCTGGTATTACATTTCAGCCTTCAGAGCTCTCTAAAACAATTCTGATTATATTTTTTGCTAACTTTCTTTCTAAAAGGATGGAAGCAGAAACTATTAATACTGTAAGAGGAATTGTATCATTTGTTATATTCTGGGCTATTCCTATTTTTCTTATATTTAAGGAGCCGGATCTTTCAACCCTTATATGTATAACTATGGTTCTTCTTACCATGTTTTTTATATCAGGATTATCTTATAAAATAATACTTGTGGCATTACTTATTCTTATTCCTGCATTCAGTGTTTTTATATGGTATGTACAACAGCCTGATCAGACACTTCTATATGAACATCAGGTTAAAAGAATTTTGTCATTTATATATCCTTCAGAATATGAAGATGAGACTATGCAACAGGAAAACTCAGTAATGGCTATAGGCTCAGGACAGCTTATGGGTAAGGGTATAGGCGGAAATGATGAACAATCATCAACAACTGCTACCAACCTTATTTCAGAGCAGCAGACAGACTTTATATTTTCTGCGGTAGGTGAAGCCTTTGGATTCTTTGGAAGCGTAATTATAATTGGAATTATTCTGCTTATAGTGTTACAATGTATAAGGATTGGGCGTAGAGCCAGAGATGATACCGGCATGCTAATAGCCACCGCTATGGGATCACTTATTGGATATCAGTCATTTATTAACATAGGTGTTGCGACCAGACTTTTACCTAACACAGGTATTCCGCTTCCTTTTATCAGTTATGGGCTTACATCACTCATAAGTTCGGCGATTGGTATAGGAATTGTTCTTAATATAAGTATGCAAAGAAGAAAATATTAATAAGAAAATATTAATAAGAAAAGATTAGTAAATGTCACAGTAGA
>JAILGP010000027.1 GCA_024696635.1 Eubacterium sp.
TAAAGAAAAAGATAAAAATGTTAACGAAGATGCAGAGATTATAAAAGAAGAAGTAAAAGAGGAAATAAAAGAAGAAATAAAAAAAGAAGAAATAAAAAAAGAAGAAATAAAAAAAGAAGAAATAAAAAAAGAAGAAAAAAATAATATTAATGAGGGACCACAGCTGGAGCATATACCTGATGAGGAATTATTTAATAAAAAGCTTCATAATCCTTTATATGGTGAAAATAAAACCTCTTCTGATAATTATGATGATGATTTGTTTGATGCTTCCTTTGATGAGCTTTTTGGGGGAGATTCTAATTCTTCTTCTAAAACATCTGTTTCATCAGATCATAAGTTAAGCCTTAAGTCATCTGCCAAATCCAGTGGTTTTATGGGCTCTGATGATTATGATTCTTATAATCATTCATATGGCTCGAAAAATACTTCTGATTCCTATGGTGAATCCATGAATAATTCATCAGAACCACAAACAAAATCAGAAAACAAATCAAAGCTTTCTTTGAAGGGTGGTTCTTCAAGTAATTATAATAATTCTTCTGATATAAAACCCAGGGTATCCAAAGCTGCCATGGTAAAACCTAAATCAGATGATAATTTATATGTTGATGATATAGCTTCAGAAGCATCAAATAAAGAAACTATTAAGATGGGTAAAAATAATAAAATAAGCCCTCATGATAAAGGTGATAAGAAAAATCAGTCGCTTTCAAATAGTGGCATGACTTATCAGGAAAAACTTAGACAGGAGAGAATTAGAAAAAATAGAATGACCAACAAAATACTTAATATACTTCTTGTGCTTTTTATACTGATATTTGTTGGATCTGCGTCTTATCTTGGATATTATTTTTATAAGATAAATCAGGCAGAAAATGATATGAATGATGTAAAGTCGCTTATTTTAACAGATGAGGATATTGTTTCAGAAGAAGAGATCGCAGAGACAGCTCAAGAAACTGAAGAGGCTTCTCCATATATCGATATTGACGGTGTATCGGTATTAAAAAAATATAGCCAGATATATAAATCTAATAAAGATTTTATTGGGTGGCTTAATATACATGATACAAAAATAGATTATCCTGTTATGTATACACCAGAGGATGAACAGTTATATCTTAGAAAAAACTTCTCTAAGGAATATAGTACTGCAGGAACACTTTTCCTGGCTGCTAATAGTGATCCTGTTGAACCCTCGGATAATATTATTATCTATGGTCACAATATGAAAGCTGGAACTATGTTTCATACACTTCTGGAATACGAAGATGAAGAGTTTTATAAAGCACATAAAAATATATATTTTGATACAATTTATGAAAAAAATACATATGAGGTAATTGCTGCATTTAGGACTGTAATTACTGATGAGGATGATTCTTTTAAATATTATGATTTCTTTGAGGCTGCAAATGAAGAGGAATTTAATGCTTATGTAGCAAGAGCTAAGGAGTTAACGCCCTATAATATAGATGCTACTGCAAGCTATGGGGATAAGCTTCTTACACTTTCAACTTGTGCATATCATGCTGATTCTGGAAGGTATGTTGTAGTTGCAAGAAGGGTAGTCGAAGATGCAGAAGAGGATTCCGACGATGGTTTAGAATAAAAAGTCTAAAATAATATGTGAAATATTAGAAAAATAAGAATAAATTGAAGGTTTGGTATATTTTTTGAAAGATTAGTAAAAAGTTCTTGCATAACATTTTCAAATATGATAGTATACCAAATGTTGCGGGTCTGGGGTTTCAGACACTAATCCAGACTCTATTCCAGAATGGAAGGAAGGTGAGAAAGATGGCAAAGTGTTTTTATTGTGATAAGTCAGTTCTTTTTGGAAATAATGTGAGCCACTCACATAGAAGATCCAACAGAATTATGAAGTCAAATATTAAGAGAGTTAAGGCTAAGGTTGAAGGAACACCTAAGACAATTTATGTATGTGCTAAGTGTCTTAGATCTGGTAAGGTAGAACGTGCTTAATCAGAGAACGTGCTTAACTAGAGAACGTGTTTCTTTATGTTTTTATAATTATAATCAAGATTATATTTAATATTTGAGATAATTAAAAGTAAAAATGATAAATAGAAGGATAAATTGTTTAATGCAATTTATCCTTTTGTTTTATATGTTTACTTTGATTGACCACTTTAGTATTTTGGATTATACTACTAATGTTATTTGTTTTTTTGTATGTGGCTGATAGATGGAGGTTATTAAATATGTCGAATATAACAGAAAATGATAATGGATTAATCTCTGTGGATGATGAAGTAATTGCTCAGTTTGCGGGACATGCAGCTCTTGATTGCTTTGGAATAGTTGGTATGGCCAGTCTTAGTATGAAGGATGGCCTTGCTAAGCTTCTTAAGGGTGATAATGTCAGCCGTGGCGTAAGTGTTAATCATGATGATGATGGCCTTGTTATTGATTTTCATATAATAATTGCCTATGGCGTAAACATTAAAACTGTTGTTGATAATCTGGTTAAAACAGTCAGGTATCAGCTGGAAGATTACACTGCAATGCATGTTAAAGACATTAATGTTTATGTGGAAGGTGTCAGAGTTATTGATTAATCTTCGTTAAAAAAATAATATTAAAAAGATAATATTAAAAAGATAATATTAAAAAGATATTGAGTTTAAGGAGTATAAGTTTATGCCGCTCACAAAGATAGATGCAGCTGTGATGAAAGAAGCATTCTTATCGGGTGCTAATAATATTAGTAATCAAAAAGAATTTATCAATGAATTAAATGTATTTCCTGTTCCTGATGGGGATACGGGAACTAATATGACACTTACTATTATGTCAGCAGTTGCTGAAATTAATGCCATTGAAGAGTCTTCTAAAGAAATTACTATTGATAATTTATCAAAGGCTATCTCTGGTGGCTCTCTCAGGGGTGCAAGAGGTAACTCTGGTGTAATTCTTTCTCAGATATTAAGAGGTTTCTGTAAGGAAATAAAGGGAAAGAAGGAGCTTGATATAGAAGATATTACCCTGGGCTTTGCTCATGCGGTTGAAACGGCTTATAAGGCTGTTATGAAGCCTAAAGAGGGAACTATTTTAACCGTAGCAAGAGCTATGTCTGAAAGAGCTGCAGAGCTTCTTAGTACTGAAGATGACATTGTTGAATATATGGAACAAATAGTTGCTGCCGGAGATCAGGCTTTAGAATCTACACCTGACCTTCTTCCTGTTCTTAAAGAGGCAGGGGTTGTTGATTCAGGTGGTCAGGGACTCATGGAAATTATACGTGGTATAATGCTTTCTCTTAAGGGGTGCTTTGTTGAACTGGAAAACAGCCAGGAAGAGCCAAAGCTTGCCAGAGGGGCAGGACTTCTTGAGGATATACCAGGAATAAGGCCTAAGTATAATATGGGCAGCGGAAATGATGATATTTCAACCGCAGATATTAAGTATACATATTGTACTGAATTCATAATCCTATTAGAAAAGGAGCTTTCTGATGAAGCTGTGGATGGAATAAAGGATTTTCTTCTTTCTATAGGAGATTCTCTTGTTTGTGTAGCAGATGAGGATCTGGTAAAAATACATATTCATACAAATCATCCTGGTCAGGCTTTTGAAAAGGGAATTGAATTTGGACAGTTGACTCGCTGTAAGATAGATAATATGCGAGAGGAACATTCAGAAAGAGTTTTAATAGAAAATGATAAAAGGAGAATGGAAGAACAGGATCAGGCATTTAAACAGATTAGATTAGAAAGAAATAATAATAAAGAAAGTTCTTCTGATGATTTAGAGCTTAATTCTGATGACCATAAATCTGAAGCTGATTTTAATTCTAATACTAAAGAAAAAGCCACAGAATCTATAATTATAGAAAATACTGAACTAAATAATGGTCAGGCAAAAAAATATGGATTTGTTGCAGTTGCTGCAGGTGATGGCATAGGTGAAATACTTTGTAAAACCGGTGTGGATATTATTATTCAGGGCGGTCAGACCATGAACCCAAGTACTGAGGATATTATGTCTGCTATAGAAAGGGTTAATGCTGACACTGTATATATTCTTCCGAATAATAAAAATATTATTATGGCTTCTAATCAGGCTGCCGAAGCCTTTGAGAATAAGAAGGTTTATGTTGTACCGTCCAATACAATTCCTCAGGGAATCTCTTCTATGCTTTGTTATAGTGAGGAAGTTACTGCTGAAGATTTATTTGAGGCTATGAAAGAGGCTTGTGCTTCTGTAAAAACGGGAGAGGTAACATTTTCTATCAGAGATACTTCAGTAGACGGAATGCAGATTCAGAAGAACAATATTATGGGAATATCTGATAAGGGTATTGATGTTGTTGGGACTGATATAAATGAAGTATCAAAGGAGCTCGTAGAAAAACTGGTGGATGAAGATGCAGGAATGATCAGTCTCTATTATGGAGAAGATATTTCCGAATCTGATGCCCAGGCCCTTGGTCAATTTCTGCAGGAAAAATATGATGACCTGGAAGTAGATGTTTGTAAGGGCGGGCAACCAATATATTACTATATTATTTCTGTGGAATAATGAAATGAGATTAAATGATAATATCATCAATATAAAGGGAATAGGTGAGAAGACAGCTGAGGCTTATACTAGGCTGGGTATTGAAACTGTACGTGATCTTATCACCTATTATCCGCGAACATATAAAACTTATACCAATCCTGTGCCGGTCAGACAAGTATCTGAAGGGGACAGGGTTGCTGTGTTTTGTCAGATAGTCACTTATATTGAATCAAGACGTGGTAAAAGATATGAGATTACCTCCTTATCTGCTTCTGATGGAAGTGGAAGCATCAGAATGGTATGGTTCAATAAGGGATTTCTTAAAAGTCAGCTGCATAAGGGTGAGTCCTATGTCTTTTATGGGACTATAAAAATCAAGGGTTCTCTTAGAGTGATGGAGATGCCTGAGTTTTTTACCCAGTTTAATTACCAAAAAATGCTTTCCACTATGCAGCCAATCTATTCTTTGAAAAGCGGTATTAGTAATAATTCCATTACCAGGGCAATAAATAATGTTAAAGAAGTGATAAGCGGTCTTCCTGATTATCTTCCTGAGGATATTATAAAAGAAAGGGGTCTTATGAGTAGAAGTAAGGCTCTTTTGGAGGTGCATTTTCCTAAGGATGAAGATAGTCTCAGGGAGGCTCTTAAAAGAATTGCCTTTGATGAGTTTCTTGAATTCCTTATTCGTATACGAATGCTTAAGGAAAAAAATGTTCAGGAAGTTAATAAGCACCTTATTACCAATGAGGCAATAATTAAAAAGGATGCCTTTGTAGCAGGACTTGCTTTTGATCTTACAGAGGGGCAAAAAAATGCCATACAGGATATAATAAATGATATGTCTTCGGACCATTTGATGAATAGGCTGATTCAGGGAGATGTCGGGTGTGGAAAAACAGTAGTTGCAGTTGCTGCCCTTCTTATGAATTGCATTTCCGGTTATCAGGGGGCTCTTATGGTTCCGACAGAGGTGCTTGCAAGACAGCATTTTAATGATGTATCTAATATGCTTAAGCCATATAAATTGGTTGTAAGGCTTCTTACTGGCTCTATGACTGCAAAGGAGAAAAGAAATGTCTATGAAGAGCTTAAAAGTGGAGTAGCTGATATAGTTATTGGTACACATGCCATTATTCAGGATTCAACAGAATTTAAGAATCTGGGGCTTGTTGTAACCGATGAACAGCATAGATTCGGAGTTAAGCAAAGAGAAAAGCTTTCTGAAAAGGGGGATTCTCCACATGTTATGATAATGAGTGCCACCCCGATTCCAAGAACCCTTGCTATTATTCTTTACGCGGATATGGATATTTCTATTATTAAGGAGCTCCCTTCGAACAGAAAGGAGATACTTAATTGTGTGGTTGGAACAGAATATAGACCTGCGGCTGATGCATTTATCCGTAAACAGGTTAGAGAGGGGCATCAGGTATATATTATATGTCCTATGGTTGAGGAAAGTGAACAGCTGGATGCTGAAAATGTAATTAATTATACAGATGAATTAAGTCAGAGAATAGGACAGAATATCCGGATTGATTATCTTCATGGAAAGATGAAGGAAAATCAAAAAGCAGAAATTATGACGCGTTTTCTAGATAGGGAAATTGATGTTCTTGTCTCAACAACAGTTATAGAGGTTGGGATTAATAATCCAAATGCTACTCTTATGATTATAGAAAATGCTGAAAGATTTGGTCTTGCCCAGCTTCATCAGCTTAGAGGGCGTGTAGGACGAGGTGATGCTCAGAGCTACTGTGTATTTATTAATACAAAAAAAACTCAGGAATCTATGAATCGGTTGAATGTTCTTAATGATTCAAATGATGGCTTTTATATTGCTTCTGAGGATTTAAAATTAAGAGGTCCTGGAGATTTCTTTGGAATAAGACAGAGTGGTATGATGGATTTTGCGGTAGCAGATATATATAAGCATGCTGATATGCTTAGGCTTGCCCAGGATATATCTCTTGAATATGGGGAGGAGCTGGCAGGTAAAATAGTTTTATAAAATATGCCTTCAAATACATTTACTGTATTTTTGTACTGATTATAAATGTTTTGGTTGAGTGGTATTTAAGTTATTATTAGATACGAAATGATAATATTTATTTATATTCATAATATTAATCATATAATTATTCTACTTAATCTTAATATAAAATTATATTGTTTTATGGGAAAGGAAGATTCAATATGAATTCTAAAAAAGGACTTTGGATTGCTATTGCAGTTATGGCTCTTATTATAGTTGGTCTTGTCGGCTATATAATTGGCAGTAAGGGTAAAGATAGTGATAAGGTTAATCAGGAAACGGGGATCGCAGCTACTACTGAAGTGGTAGAGGAAAATACCATAGAAGATTTAAGTAGTGAGGAAAATACAGAAGAAGATTCTGAAGCTGATGAGACTGATAAAAAAGAATCTGAGAATGAAGAATCAGAAAAAAATGAGACAGATAAAAATGAGACAGATAAAAATGAGACAGATAAAAAAGAAGCTAATGATTCTGATGACAATCCTGCATTAAATGCTGACGGAAGCAAAAAAGCTGTTTACGCTTCTATAAAATCCGCAAATGACTGGAAGGAAGGGAAAATGCATGTATTCCAGTATGATCTTGATATTATTAATAAATCTAAGGAGGACCTTGGAAACTGGGAGGTTAAGGTTTCAGGATTTTCTGGAGCTGATGAGGAGATTACAGGCTGGAACGGAAAATTTAAAATTGATGGTGATCAGCTTATTGTAACTTCAGAAGATTATAATAAAATAATTGCTGCAAATTCACAGATTAATATAGGTTTCCAGATTAAATTTGATAATGAGGCTGATGGGGAAAGTAAAAAGGCTGCTACAGTATATAATGATGGTGCAGTTGTGGATATAGTTAAAGAGGAACCAACAACTCAGTCTTCAAAGGAAAAGGAAGAATCCAAAAAAGAAAAGCCTGCTGAAGAGAAGGGAACTCCTCTTGCAAATCATGGTAAGCTTTCGGTTAAGGGGACTGATATTGTAGATAAAAACGGTGACAAGTATCAGCTTAAGGGAGTAAGTACACATGGTTTAGCCTGGTTTCCTGCATATGTTAATAAAGAATCCTTTCAGAGTCTTAGAGATGATTGGGGCGCAAATCTTGTAAGACTTGCTATGTATACAGCTGAATCCGGTGGTTATTGTCAGGATGGCGATAAGTCAGAGCTTAAGTCTTTAGTTGAGGATGGAGTTGAATATGCAAGTGAGCTTGGAATGTATGTGATTATTGACTGGCATATTCTTAGTGATAATAATCCTCAGATAAATGAAGATGAAGCAATAACATTTTTTGATGAGATGTCAGCTAAGTTTGCTGATTATGATAATGTATTATATGAAATATGTAATGAACCTAATGGTGGTACAAGCTGGTCTGATGTTAAAGAATATGCAGAAAAAATCATACCAGTAATCAGGACTAATGATAAGGATGCCATAATCCTTGTGGGTTCTCCTACTTGGTCTCAGGATGTTGATCTGGCGGCTGAAGATCCAATTGAGAACCAGACAAATATTGCTTATACGGCACATTTCTATGCAGCAACACATAAAGATAATATAAGAGATAAGGTTAAGAAGGCTAATAGTAAGGGACTTTGTGTATTTATTTCAGAATTCAGTATATGTGACGCATCAGGAAATGGTGGAATTGATTATGATTCTGCAGATGACTGGTCAAGTCTTATTGATGACCTTAATCTTTCATACTGTGCATGGAGTCTATGTAATAAGGCTGAAACTTCTGCTCTTATTGATTCTAATTGTGATAAGACAAGTGGCTGGGAAGAGGATGATTTGTCTGATGCTGGAAAGTGGTTGAAGAATCGTTTGTCTGAATAAAATACAAATTTTATTAGAAAATTATCGATTCTTGCCGAAAACAAACATATATGATATAGTAGGAATGTTATGAGAGTGATAGCAGGTTCAAGAAGAAGTCTGCCTCTTAAAGCTCTTGAGGGACGTATTACCAGACCAACAACTGATAAATATAAGGAAACATTATTTAATTGTATACAAAGTGATGTTCCTGAATCTTATTTTCTGGATTTATTTTCAGGAAGTGGAGGTATTGCCATTGAAGCTCTTTCCAGAGGAGCTAAGCGAGCAGTCCTGGTAGAGAATAATAGACAGGCTCAGGAAATAATAAAACAGAATATAAAGTTTACTAAATTTGAGAATGAGGCAGAGATTGTTAAATCTGATGCTTTAGCTTATTTGAGGAAGCTTCCTAAGATTGATTTTGATATAATATTTATTGATCCACCTTACGGAATGGGACTTGAAAAAGAGGCGTTAGAAATCTTATCTAATAAAAAATTCACTAATCCTGACTTTATAATCATTTTAGAGGTAAAGCTGGAAGAGGATATGTCATATATTTCTGATACTCCATTTACTATATATAAGATAAAGAACTATAAAACAAATAAACATGTCTTTTTATGTACGAAATCAGCTTTATATAGCCTATAATGTCATATTAAAATTTTATAAGCTAATACCATAATATAATTAAATA
>JAILGP010000070.1 GCA_024696635.1 Eubacterium sp.
AAAAAGTAATAGATGGGGTTTGCGGAGAAATAGCAGAGTATTTTGATATAGATCCAGTTATAGTAAGAATTATATTTTTACTAACAACGATGTTCACAGGAATAGGGCTGGTAGCGTATATCATTTGTGCATTGGCATTTCCGAAGAAGAGTAAGGTAGTAGCTTAATATATTAATATTTCAGAGATGATTTATGTGATAGAGTGTCTTATGGCACTCTATTTTTTTGGTGGGATTATGGCACTCCATATGGTAGACTACAAAATAGAAGTTTTTTTATTGGAGGAGTTCGATATGGGAAAGAGAATAGTAGTTGTAAATGCAGGACCTCGTAAGGGATGGAATACGGATACTCTTATATCTGAGGCTGCAAAAGGTGCTGAGTCAGCCGGTGCTGAGATAGAGAGATTTGATCTCTTTAGAATAGAAAAATACACAGGATGTATTTCCTGTTTTGGATGTAAAAGAGAAAAGAATAAAGGATATTGTATTTGCAGGGATGGGCTTACACCGGTTCTTGATGCAATAAGAGAGTCAGATGGACTTATTATAGGAAGTCCAAATTATCTGTCAGAGTTTACGGCATCGTTCAGAGCTTTATATGAAAGACTCATTTTCCAGAACCTGACATATAATGCAGAGACTCCATGCTGTAATGAACGTATGATACCGGTGCTTCTTGTAATGACAAGCAATGCTCCGGATACAGCATATACTTATCTTGTTCAGAACTATCAGCAGACACTTAGCAGATTTGTGGGTCCGACTGAAACACTGATCAGTGGAAATACCCTTCAACTTAAGGACTATAGTAAGCTTGATTGGGAGTGGTCAATCTTTGATCCGGAAGAAAAGAAGAAAAGACATGAGACAGTATTTCCAGAAGAATGTAAGAAAGCATTTGAGATGGGAAAGGCTTTAGTATAATAAAATCGAAGGGATATAGTAAAGTAAAAATTACGGAAATAGAGATATAATTACCACTTAAGACATCCTTTATTCCATTCGCAACAGATTTGATATATGTATCCTTGGCTTGGTGTATTATCCAATCATCAAATAAAACAAAGCGAACAATTCGTGGAAATATAAAGATTAGTGGAGGATATGAAAATGAAGGAAAGTATTAAGAATAAGGTTGATTTACTGGTTTCTAACAAGGAAAAAATCGAGAAGGAATTCAAATGGGGGTATTCTCTTATGAATATCGCAGCGGCACTTGTATTCACAGGTGCTAACAAAGAGGTTGATATTGATAGACTTAAGGAATGTAAAACAGTTCTTAAGAAGAATACTGGCACATTTTCCAGCTTTCAAAGTGATTCTGAGGCGGTTATAGTGAGCAAGATGGCACTGGCAGATAATCCTGAGCAGTATATAAATGATGTTAAGGCTATATACGATATTCTTAATAAGAAGCGTACCTTTGATAATCCATACCTTATTCAAGGAGCAATATGTATATATGAAGCAGGTAGAATAAATGAGGCGGAAGCAATTGCAGAAAAGTATAGAGAGCTTTATAAAATGATGGAGAAGAAGCATCCGATTCTTACATCATCAGATGACATTGTATATGTAGTTCTTCTTGCTATGGCAGATAAAGATGTTGATACTATATTTAATGAGATTGAAGATTGCTATACATATCTCAAGAAGGATGTTAAGCTTAAGGTTGGAAATAATGAACTTCAGGGACTTGGTGAGATACTTGCTCTTACAAGCGGCAATATCAGAGAGAAGAGTGATAAGGTTGTTAATCTTTATAATAATATACTTGGACATGGAGTTAAGTGGGGTAAGGAACATAATGAGTTTGGTTCACTAGGAACACTTATTGATATTAATGTAAATAATGATACTCTCATTGATGAGATAGTTGAGGTTTCTGATTATCTTAAGAATAGCAAAGGATTCAGTGGATGGATTCTTGATAATAAGCAGAGACTTATGTTCTCGGCAATGCTTGTTGGAGATTCTTATAGTGAAAATGGTTCTATAATGGGAAGTTCAGCTGTAAATAGTACAGTAGCTATGGTTATCGCAGAAGAAGTTGCTCTGATGATATGTATGATGGCTTGTGTAACAGCAGCGACGACGGTAAATAATTAAAATTACAGCATTATAAAGGAAATGCCACTGCCTCATTGTATAGCTGTTTCAGTGTACTTATGAATTCCTGCAGACTCTCCCTAACATCAGTCCTATGTGTGCAGAGTACACATTCAAATGTATCCTTAGAGTCATAAGGAATCCAGGCAAACTGTCCGCTGTGATCATTTAAAAAGCCGGGTGCAAGGCATATGCCACGTCCGGCAGCGATATTGGTAAGGGTAGTCTCGTGATCCGGGCTGTTGAAATATGTTATCTTTCCAGACGACATAAGCCTTTGCTGGACAGAGCGAAGCAGTGCCGGGGATCCGCCACCGACCATAAGTGTTCTGCCGTAGATATCTTCATCGGTAATGATAATCTTTGAGGCAAGGGGATCATCCTTGTCCGTAATTAAATATATATGACTATTGAACAGCTCGTGGACTACTGTGCCTGCGAGCTGTTTTGTATGCTCTTTTAGAGTGAAAAGTACATCGACCTCGTTTTTTAAAAATGAGTCCATACCTCCTTCGTACTGAAACTTCGGAGTGATCTGCACATGCGATTTTTTCTCTTCAAAGATACGGATGGCTTCCGGCAGGAAGTATATAGCCTGTCTTACCATAAGGCTGATGCTTATGCTGTCTCTGTACTTTGCGCTGAAATTCTGTCCCTGTTCAATGGCACGCTTCATTTCCTCCCGCATATTAGTAAGAAAACTCACAAACTGCTGACCGGCAGGGGTAAGTGTGGCTCCTTTCCCATTTCTTTCAAAGATATCAAATCCCACTTCTTCTTCTAAAAGCTTTATCTGATATGAAAAAGTAGGCTGACTGACAAAGAGATTCTCAGAGCCTCTGGAAAAACTCTGTGTCCTGGCAAGTTCTATACAGTAATCTATCTGTTTTGTGGTCATAACATTCTCCAAACTCATGATATTTAAAAATTAAATAAGATATTTGATCTTTCTATTGGATATATTATCTTTTCTATGTAAAAATGTAAACAACAATGTTAATTAAATAACAGCAGTCAGCAAATACATAGATAGAATGGAGGATACTAAAATGGCAAAGACACTTATAGCATTTTTTTCAAGAGCAGATGAAAACTATTTCGGCGGAGCAATGAGATATGTAAAGGTTGGAAATACCGAAATCATGGTCAGTCTTATGAAGGAACTGATAGAGGCGGACACGTTTAAGATCGAGATGAAGGATCCATATTCACCGGTATATATGACATGCATAGACGAAGCAAAGAAGGACAAGCTAAGTAATGCAAGACCGGAGCTTACGAACTACCTTGAAAGCATTGATGACTATGACACTATTGTACTCGGATATCCAAATTACTGGGGAACAATCCCGATGGCAGTTGCTACATTCCTTGAGAGATATGACTTTACCGGGAAGACAATAATTCCTCTTTGTACCAACGAGGGAAGCGGAATGGGTTCCAGTGAGAGTGATGTTAAAAAATACGCCAAAGGAGCAGAGGTTAGGAGTGGTCTTTCAATAACAGGAAGCCGGGCAGCAGACTCTAAAGGCACGGTAGAAAAGTGGTTTAAGGCAAATGGACTCATATAATAAAAAGTTTAGAAAAGAGCAGACAATCGGAGAGTATGCCGTAGTGGCTGCCGGTGCTGTTGTCACAAAGGACGTACCTGCGTATGCTGTAGTCGGCGGAGTTCCGGCCAAGGTAATCAGAATGCAGGACCCGTCTGAACAGAAGGAATAGGGCTATAAATAACGAAGAAGAGATTAAAGAAGGGAGAATCAATACAATGGAAAATGTGATTTTAAACAACAAATTGGAATGTCCGGTAGTCGGAATTGGAACATTTATGCTTGCACCTGCAGATGCGGAAAATAGCGTGAGAGAGGCATTAAAAATGGGCTATCGCCTAATAGATACAGCCAATGCATATGTGAATGAGCGTGCAGTTGGAAGGGGCATGAAGGACAGTGGTGTAAAGAGGGAAGAAATCTTCCTGTCTACAAAGCTCTGGCCAAGTGAATATGAAAATGATAATGCTGTAGATGAGACACTTGAACGCCTTGGAGTAGACTATGTGGATCTTCTCTACATTCACCAGCCTGCAGGAAACTGGCTCGCAGGGTACAGGCAGCTTGAGAAAGCATATAGGGAAGGCAAGGCAAAATCCATCGGCATTTCCAACTTCGAGGGAAAGTATATAGAGGAGCTTGCTCAGAAGTGGGAGATAGTTCCACAGTTCATACAAGTAGAGGCACATCCGTATTTTACACAAAAGGAACTTCGCAAGACTCTTGATAAGTACGATATCAGGCTGATGAGCTGGTATCCGCTTGGACATGGGGACAAGTCACTGATTGAGGAAGCTGTATTTGCAGAACTTGGGAAGAAATATGAAAAGACTCCTGCACAGATTATACTTCGCTGGCACACCCAGATGGGATTCGTAGTTATTCCCGGAAGTAAGAACGTGGAACATATCAAGGATAACCTTGATATACTTGACTTCAAGCTTACTGAAGATGAGATGGCAGAGATAGCAAAGCTTGATAAAGATGAAAGATACTATCACAGGACGGAGGAGCAGCTTGTACAGTTTGCAGGGTGGAAACCGGAGTTTGAGAAGGCTGTTAAATATTTGAAACAGTAAAACAAATAGATGTTGACAAATTAAAATAAAAATGTATAATTTAAAACAGTGTTTTCAAAACAGTGTTTTAAAAGTGTTCATAGAGGGGTTATATGGCTAGCAGAAAAGAAGGATATGATGAAAGAATAATAGAGTGTGCAGAAAAGGAATTTCTTGAGAAGGGATATAATGATGCGTCTCTTAGAAGGATAGCCAACTCTGCGGGGGTAAGTACAAGCACAATATATACCAGGTTCAAAGAT
>JAILGP010000096.1 GCA_024696635.1 Eubacterium sp.
TCTTTTCCTTCATTTGTTCCCCCGGATAATATGAAATGAATCTGAATAAGCTCAAAAACATAATTCATATTTAAAACCTAAAACATTAGAAATACTAGAAACTTTCCCATTTCCTAACAATATAAAAGGATAATGTAATACTAAAAATTTGTCAAATATGATATATAATAAATAACATAAAAATTTACCAAAAGGGTCACCCCTTTGGCAAATCGCTGATTTGACAAATTTCAATGGGAAATTAGAATAAGGGTATAAAAATGAGTAAGATATTTTTTGATGATACATATATAAGTGTGGTTCCAGAATATGATTGTACGGGTATACATAGACACAGTATGCTTCATATATTCGTTGGAAATGAACCATTAATTCTAAATGATGAATATAAGGGAAAATTGATAATACTAGAGCAAAATGTAATGCATGCCCGTCCTAAGGGAGATGTCAGGTTTTTCATGTTTATAGACCCTACCTCTGAATTTGCAGAAATTCTTAGAAGGGATTTTCTTAAGGGTGAAGAGGTTTATGTATCAGAGAATGGGGTGGGGGACTATGAATTATCCCCTTTAGGAATAAAGCAGTTCGTCAGAGATTATTTTGGAGATAAATGCTTTATAAGGCGAACAGATATTGATGATAGAATTATGAGTATCCTGGATGAGGCATCGAAATTTAAATATCTTGATACTAAAGTTTCAAAACTGGCTGAGGGGATGAATTATTCTGAAAGCTACCTGACACATCTCTTTAAAAAGGAAACCGGTGTTAGTTTAAAGCAATATCTTCTTTTAAGAAGGGTAGAATATGTATGGATCAAGATATCCTCAGGAAGCAGTATCACTGAAGCCTCACTTGATGCAGGCTTTGCCTCACCGTCACATTTTGCAGATACCTGTAAGAAGCTGATGGGTATAAGTGCAGCTGACGTACTCAGAACCTGATGGGGAATAAAAGCAGATTTTTGGAAGTAATAGGAAAATATATAAAGCATAATACATTTATAACAAATAATTTTAATATAGTATGAGGAGAAATGTATTATGAAATTTATGTATTTTTTTGATACCAGACTTAAGAGATTTACTATGTACGGAAAGAGGATGCTTCACCCTGCCAGAACAGGCAGATACCAGGAGGATATCAGTGCTATCCAGGAGGATGATGTAAATGTCTGGTTTTATACAAAGGGAAATGAAACTATAGCCATAGATTCTGGTCATCTGGATTTTAAAGAGGCCAGATCCCGGGCTAAAAGTATAGGAATAGACACCAGGAAGATAAAGCATGTATTACTTACCCACTGTGATGTGGATCACTGTGGAGGAGTGGACAGGAATGCTAAGATAAATCTATTTCCAAATGCTGATCTATATATAGGAAAGGGAGAGGAAATATATTTTGATGGGGCATTCTGTCGTATGATAAAAGCTGGAATCCCTCTTATGCTTCCTGTAAGATTAAAGGACTATAAGACAGTAAATGATGGGGAAATATTACATTTTGGGGATATAAAGGTTGAAGTAATAGAAGTTCCAGGCCATACAGCTGGGCATGTTTGTTATATAATAGATGATAAGATACTTTTTAGTGGAGATTGTCTGGCAGTTAATATGAGGGGTGGATATAGTCTCTTTGATTTCTTCACCCAGAATCCAACTCTCAATAAGAAATCTCTGGAGAAGCTTAAAGCTAAGGTGGAGAATTCTTCTGTAAAAGTGGTTTGTACCGGACATAGCGGAATATGGGATTTTACAGATAAAATATTTGCTCATATAGATCAGTCTGCAAAGAGCACCATAGGACATCCATTTGATCCAACAGCTCCTAAGAGTATCAGAAATCCTAAGTGATTTTTACCATAGAATGAATCCTTAAGGTATATTTCAATATTGTTTCAATATTACTTCAATAATTATATTTATAATTATTCCTATAAGTATGTATAGGAGGCAGGCCATGAAACTTTTAATAGCAGAAGATGAAAAAAGAATGTCGGATGCCCTTAAGGAACTTTTCAGGCAGGAGGGTTATGATTCAGACTGTGTTTATGATGGAGAAGCAGCTCTGGACTTACTTAGGAGCGGTATATATGATGTGGTTATCCTGGATGTGATGATGCCTAAAATGAATGGATATAGTGTGGCAGACAAAATCAGAAAGGAAGGAAATACCACGCCTATTCTTATGCTTACGGCAAAGAGTGATCTTGATGATAAGGTCATAGGCCTGGATAGTGGTGCGGATGATTATCTGACTAAGCCATTTATGACCAAGGAGCTTTTAGCCAGGGTTCGTGCTCTTACCAGGAGAAATGCGGGCTATCATGAAGAAATCTTAACTTTTGGCGATATAAGTCTTACCCCTTCGACAGCGGAATTAACCTGTGTGACTAACGGTCAGTCAGTTAGATTATCAGATAAGGAATACCGGATTCTGGAGTATATGATGTCCAATAAAGGAATGATATTATCCAGGGAACAATTTGCAGTAAAAATATGGGGCTTTGAGAGCGATTCAGAATATAATAATGTTGAAGTATATATGTCATTTACCAGAAAAAAGCTTGCTTTTGTGGGAGCCAGTACTGAAATCAAGGCCGTAAGAGGAATCGGTTATGAATTGAGGTGTTCAAATGTTTAGAAAAACAAGAAAAATTATTGTCATATCAATAGTCGCTCTTCTTGTATTCTTTCTTGCGGTTACACTTTCTACTATTTACATATCCAGTTATTTATCTGTAAATAGAAATAATAGGGTTATGCTGGATAAGTACCTGGAATTATATGAACTGGAGATGGTTTCAGATAATCCCAAGCCCCAGGGACCTGAAAATGGACCTGATGGTGAGTTATTAACTCCACCAGAGGAAGGGGAGGATCCTCCAATATTTTCTAATAATAATTCCTATTGGCTGTATTCCTTCTATTCTGCAGCTCTTACTAAGGAAGGAAAGGTGCTGGCTACAGACACAAGTAATAGTGAAATATATAAAGCAGAGGATATTATAGCTCTTTCCAAAGAGGTTTTAGAAAAGGACAAGAGGACTGGAAGGCTTGACAATTTGATATACAAGCTGGATGAAAGACCAGGCTATACATTAGTTGCATTTATGGATATCACAGTAACTAATAATAATATGAGGACCTTATTTATAAATACTATGCTTGTGGGTATCATTTCTATAGGTGTTTTATTTATAATATCCATTTCCCTTGCCAAGAGGATAGTTCACCCTCTGGAGGAAAATGATATGAGGCAGAAACGTTTTGTGTCTGATGCGGAGCATGAACTTAAGACTCCTATTTCCGTAGTAAATGCCAATGCAGAGCTTTTATACAGAGAAATAGGAAATAATCAATGGTTATCCAATATTCAATATGAAAACGAAAAAATGAGCAACCTTGTGAAGGAGCTTCTTGATCTGTCTCATGTTGAAAATGGTATTCCGGATGTGGAGGAAGTGGATTTTTCAAACCTTGTTAAGCAGGAAGTACTGCCCTTTGAGGGAATAGCATTTGAAAATGGTCATATTATTCAGGCTCAGATAGAAGATAGAATTATTATAAAAGGAAATGAAAAGCAGCTGGGACAGCTGGTTGGTATATTGACGGATAATGCAATAAGCCATGCCTCTGGACCTGGGGAAATATGTATCAGTCTAAAAAAAGAACACAGGCAGGTAATTCTAAGGGTAACAAATCCTGGTCATTCTATAGATGAGGATAAAAAGGAACATTTATTTGACAGGTTTTACCGACTGGATGAAGCGAGAGTTGATAATGAAGGGCATTTTGGACTGGGACTTTCTATAGCTAAGGCCATAACTGAGATTCATAAGGGAAGCATCAGAGTTGAATGCCAGGAAGGAAATGTAACATTTACGGTAAATCTGCCTATGAATTAAAAAAATAAAAAATTAGATATTTCTTCAATCTTACTTCAATAAACCTCCTATATCATTAGAAAAAATGAAAGATAGGAGGTTTTTATATGAGAAAATTTAGAAAAAGCACAGCTATAATAGTATCCATGATGCTTTGTCTTGGAATGGCTGCATGTGGTAATTCCTCATCTGAGGAAACTACTGAAGCGACTACCCAGGCGGAAGCAGAAGCTAGTGAAGAAGCTGAAGATGCATCAAGTGAGGAAACAAGTGAAGAAGCTACAGAAGCTGAAGAGGAAGCAAGCATTGAACTTGTTAAGACAGAATCCATGACTGCAATAGAGGATGCTCTTAATCTTGCGAACATGAATGCTGAGTGGACCTATGATGATTCATCTGATTCCTGGACCCTTTCTATAGTAACGGCGGTTACTAATCCTGAAATAGAGGATGAGCAGGGGGTATCAGTATGTGTACCTGGAGCCTATGTAAAGGGTGTGGATACAGATGGTGATGGAGTCGAGGATGAAACCAGTGGAACCGTAACTGGCAATCTTGTAATAGATTATGATGCAAGTATTACCAGTACAAATGGTCAGGTTTATACAGCAGCAACAGCTCCAGTAATAGTAAATACAGGAGCGGCAGGTTACAGTGAAATGAGTAATCAGACTGCATCATCAACCTATGCGGCAGAGGGCTATATAAATGTTTCCTGTGGTAACAGGGGAAAACAAAGTACTTTATCAGATGGAACCTATACAGGTGATGCTCCTTCCTGTCTGGTTGATCAGAAAAACGCAGTACGTTTTGTAAAGTACAATATCCTTCTTGGAAATATACCAGGCAGTGTTGATTACTTTGTATCAACTGGTGGTTCTGGTGGTGGTGCTCATGCAGCTATGATAGCAGCCACATCAGATAATCCCGATTTCTATGATTATGAAATAGAAGCAGGAGCTGTTGGTGTATATCAGGATGAAAATGGAAATTACATCACAAGTGTAACAATAGATGGTGAGGAGGTCAGCCTTTCAGATGGAATGTGGGGATGTATGGCCTATAGTGCAATAACCTCACTTGCGGAAGCTGACATGGCAATGGCATTTGAATATTATCTTGATACTACCTACAGCTTTAATAATGATTTCCAAAAGCAGGTTGCAGAATATCTTGCAGCAGAATACATGGAATATATAAATGCAAAGAATCTTACAATAGATGAGTCCAAGGTGGGCTTTGATGTTGATGGAGATGGATCAGTAGGTGGAGAGGTTGCGCTTACAATAGAATATGATGCAGAAGCTCATCCTGAAACCAATGGATATTATGGAACATATCTGAATCTTTATCAGGCGGAGTTCCAGGAAAGCCTTAATGCTTACATAGAAAGACTGGATTATGCAGAAGACTGGACATGGTTTGATGCAGATGGAAATGCACTTTCCGACGAAGATGTAGCAGCAATGACTATAGAAGACAGGGCTAGTGCATTTATAGAAGGACGTTATGCTAAGGGCTCCACAGGAAGCGGCAGTGATATGGGCGGAGGTCCTGGAGGCGGCTCAGGTGGTCCTGGTGGAGATGGTTCCGGCGGTGGTCCTGATGGCGATAGTACAGGTGGCCCTCCTGATATGGGAGATGGGGAAATGCCTTCTGATATGGGAAGTGGCGGTCCTGATGGCGATAGTGCAGGTGGTCCT
>JAILGP010000173.1 GCA_024696635.1 Eubacterium sp.
ACATACTCTATAGAATTCGTTATTATATGTTTTTCACATTCTTTTAGATAAGAACCGCATATAAACCTTCATTACATTATCCTGATAGGTTCTTCCTATGGGGAGCTCAATTCCTCCATTCAGGGTTACTTTACCCTTTTCAATACTATCCACATATCTTACATTTATTATATAACTACCATGGCATCTTACAAATTCATTAGAAAGTTCCTTAATAAATCCGGTAAGAGACTGATATGTTTCCAGCTTCTCATCTCCTATATAGATATATGTCTTTCTGTTAAATCTTTCCAGATAAATTATTCCTCTTTGCTGAATAATTCTCTTTCTCTTCTGCGTGTAAATTTCGATATGCTTATAATCCAGATCATTCTGATACATTTCAATGGCTTTTCTTACAGCACGAAATAAGGTCTTTTCTTGATTCTGTTTAGTAACAAAATATACATGTTCGGTTTCATAAACATCCGAAGCAAAATCAGTAAGCTTAGTTAGATATATTATCTGACATACAGGATATTTCTTATTAAGCATATGACCCAGATCTATTCCATTAATTTCCTTATGATATTCAATATCAAGTATAACTATATCCCCTTCAAAAAAATCCTCTTCAATATCAAATATCAATTCATCCGGCGTATATATCTTTATATCACTTATTCCTTTATAGCCCTCTAATAAATCTCGAGTTCTGGTTGCATCCTCCATTTCGTCATCGCAAATTACAACCCTCATGTCTAGTCCTTTCATACTTAATAGGTTTAAGTCTTTATATCTATTCCTTAATAAAACATGATTTGACTGTTCCCAGTCCCCTTAAAAATCCTCTAATTCTTATGCCCATTATGCTTCTTCAGCTTAAGTATTTATTCATAATAGGCCTTTTTTATCCCCAAAGTATTATAGCATTTTATTTAATGCTCAAAAGATTATTGCATTTTTGTAGTCTCAATTTGCCTTTTTATCATTAATATGTGAAACATTTGACATTTCTGACATTTATCCATGTGGATATAGAAGAAGTATCTCATCTGATAAGAGACATCTTCTATATAATAAGAAATGATTTTCCATTACATATAGGTATTCCTTTTGCATTAATCTGGATATGAGGGTTCCATTTCCCCTATGATTATACTCTGCAAAAATCATAAAGCCTTCTTTATTTATCTTAAAACTCATTACAAGAAAAGGATGACGTTTAGCTCTCACAGTATCAAACTTTAAAAACAAATTATCAATCTCACGAATGAATTTTTCATAATCCTCCGGTGTATTAATCTTTTCTGACAAATAAGAAACCACATCAACAGTAACTCCTTTTGCCTTTAATTCATTTATCTTATTGTTAAAATACTCATTCAATGGACTTCCATCTTCAAAAACTGAAATACTTTTATTTGAATCGCCTTTTTCATTTCTTTTTTCTGTAGTTAATTTTCTATATTTATTACTTACATGGTTCCTCTCCCACAAAAAGAAAAAAATAAAACATATAAAGAGAAGAAATAATGTAAGTAAAGGAACAGAAAGGCCATAAAATTTATTAATCTCATCTTCTGACATCTGTGGCTTTGGCCCTATCCCTATTACAGTAACGGCCGAAATAGCTATATATAAAATATATATAAAGCAAAATATTTTTTCCTGGGATTGTTTTTCTCCTGATAATAATTTCCTGAATATAAAAGAAATCAAGAATGTAACTGAAGCATAAATAACTCCAATTAAAATAGCACTAGGTAATTCAACACTATTCCTTTTATAATTTATGAATAGATCAAAGGATTTTTGTGTAATGGGAAAGCATAATATAAGCTTATAGCTTATAGAATTACTGATAAGACCAATAACATAAAAAAGCACAGAGCTTCTCCACGTTTGATTATTAAGAAAAAACCTACTGAAAATAACGGGTATAAATAATTCAAGCAGACCAAATGCCAGAAAATACCACTCGTGCTTTTCAGTCTGCTCAAACCTATTGATAAATTCTAAACCAAAAATATAACTGAGATAAGCTAAATATGAATAGATAATATATCTTTTTCTCCTAATTGAAAATGTTACCGCCATAGGTACTATAGCCACAAGAGGCTGCACCAAAATTATTAATAAATAACCTAATGACATAATTCTCCACCAATAAAATATCTTTCAATTTTTTTGTGAATCTCAGTATTTAAATCCCGAATATATATTAAAATAAAAAATTTATTGAGTTGAAATTTATATTAAAATTTTTATTCAGATTTTTTAATTATCACTTTAATTATCATTTTAATTATCACTTTAATTAAAATAAAAATTATCCTCTTTCTCTTTGCCGATGGTAGTTTTACTATCATGTCCCGGAAGGACCACCGTATCCTCTGGGAGGGATAATAATTTTTCTCTAATACTATTTATCAGAGTCTCTCCATCACCTGTTGGAAAATCAGATCTTCCAATACTTCCATTAAATAATGTATCTCCATCAAAAATAATCCTGAAGCCCTCTTGAGAACCATCTTCCTGCTTATTATTATAATCGATATAATAACACATTCCGCCAATAGTATGCCCCGGTACTTCTATGCACTTAATATCAAGTCCCATAAGAGATATTACCTGACCATCACAAACTGTCTCATCAGCTTTTACAGTAATTGGTTTATCCATAAATGCCACTGAAAGATTATACATAGGATTACTAAGAAGTGGGGCATCATTTTCCCCTATATAAACCTTAATATCAGGATAACGATTTCTAACCTTATCAACCGCATCAATGTGATCAAAATGAGCATGAGTAAGAAGCAGGGCTATAGGCTTTGCACCATTCGCCTCAATTCTATCCATAAGCTTATCAATGTTTCCTGTGGCATCAACCATTATAGCCTGACCGGTTTTATCATCTTCCAGGCAATAACAATTGGTAGCTATAGGACCAAGTGTCATACCAAATACTTTATAACTCATGTACATTTCCCCTCATACTAATTCGAATTTTATTAACCTTGAGTACGCTCAATATCTACAATACCCTCAATATTTCTGATTTTAGAAATAAGTGAGGCAAGTTCTGCTTTAGACTTAACACCAAACTGTACATTTACAGTAGACTTACCCTGCTTATTGGTACGTCCCTCTATCTTCTTTATAGGAACCTCAGCCTCCATAAAGATTCGACTTATATCATAAAGAAGGGCATTTCTATCCATGGCATAAACATTAATATCAGCTATAAATTCAGCTTCATTATTGTCACTTCCATAGTTCCATTCAGCATCAATCAGTCTTTCCCTCTCATTGTCGCTCATCTTAAGAAGATTCTCACAATCAGTTCTATGAATGGCAACTCCACGTCCTCTAGTTATAAATCCTACTATATCATCACCTGGTACCGGCGAGCAACACTTGGAGATTCTTACCTGTACATCTTCAACACCTTTAATCCTTACACTGCATTTAGGAGTATGGAATGTCCGACTCTTCTTATTGATTTCATCGGCTATGGCATTGTCATCTTTTTCTTTCCGTTTCTCCAATTCCTGTCGTTTTTCTTCAAGAAGACGATTAACAATCTGACCTTCCTTAAGACCACCATGTCCTATGGCTGCCATCAGAGAATCCCACTCTGTATAGTTATATCTCTTTAAAGTTGCTGACATGTATTCTGGTTTCAGTAGCTCTGAGAGATTAATATTCTTTGTCTTACAATAATTATCAACAGCACTCTTACCACGTGCAATATTCTCTTCCTTAAGCTCCTGGCGGAACCACTGATTAATCTTGGTCTTAGCCTGAGTACTTTTAACCATGGAAAGCCAATCCATACTAGGGCCTCTGGAATTTGCCGAGGTTGTAATTTCTATTCTGTCTCCAGAATGAAGAACTGTTTCAATAGGAACCTGGCGTCCGTTTATACGTGCACCAACCATCTGATTACCTACTGCAGTATGAATTGCATAGGCAAAATCAATAGTATTAGATCCCTTAGGAAGTATAATAACATCACCAGCAGGAGTGAAACAGTAAACCTGATCCTGGAACATATTCAGATCGCTCTTTACAAAATTCATGAACTCTCTGTTATCCTTGGTATCACTCTGCCACTCAAGAATTTCTCTAAGCCAGTTCAACTTTTCCTCATCATTAGTAACATTCGAAACTCCGCTTTCCTTATATTTCCAGTGGGCTGCTATACCATATTCAGCAGTACGGTGCATATCAAATGTTCTGATTTGGATTTCAAAAGGCTTACCACCATGTCCAATAAGTGTAGTATGAAGAGACTGATACATATTGGACTTTGGCATTGCTATATAGTCCTTAAAACGTCCTGGTATAGGCTTATACTTGGCATGAATTATACCAAGTGCAGCATAACAGTCACGAACTGAAGCAACCTTAATACGAAGGGCAAATATATCATATATCTGATCCAGTGTTTTGCCCTGAGTTTTCATTTTCTTATAAATGCTAAAGAGATGCTTTACTCTTCCTTCTATTTCAGCCTCAATTTCAGCTTCTTTAATATATTCAGTAACTTCAGTGATCATGTCACTGATAAAATTCTCCCGTTCTGAAAGTCTCTCACCAATTTCTGACCTAAGCTTTTCATATACATCAGGATAGAGATACTGCATACAGAGATCATCCATCTCAACCTGTACCTTGGATATACCAAGCCTATTGGCTATAGGGGCATAGATATCCATGGTTTCTCTTGCCTTCTCAATCTGTTTAGCCGCGGTCTGATACTGTAATGTACGAAGATTATGAAGACGGTCAGCCAGCTTGATTATGATAACTCTAATATCCTTTGCCATGGCAAGAAACATCTTACGAAGATTTTCTGCCTGAATCTCAATTTTATCCTGGGAAAGATTGAGTTTAGTCAGCTTCGTAACACCATCCACTAAAAGAGCTATTTCTGGTGAAAAGAGTTTTTCAATATCCTCCTTGCTATACTTTGTATCCTCAATAACATCGTGAAGAATACCGGCAACAATAGTTTCCTTATCCATTTCCAATTCTGCAAGAATAATGGCAACGCAAAGAGGGTGAATAATATAAGGTTCACCTGATTTTCTCTTTTGATCCTTGTGAGCCTCGTCTGCTATCCTATAAGCTTTTTCTATTTCCGAAAAGTCATCCGATGGATGATAGGTTTTGATTTTATCAATAAGGACCTTATAAATATCCTCCGGATTCGTAAAGTCTTCAGGAGTAGCAAGCTCACCTGTTTTTGCAGCATCGTTAATAATCCTACTAATAGGGATTCTTTCTTGATTTTCTATGTCATTATTAATATCATCTGTACTTTTATTATTAAGCTTATCCTCTGACATACCTGCTTCCTCCTTTCTAAAAAAGCCATAAAAGAATAGTTACTTATAATATATGATATATAATAAATATATCACCTTAAAACAATAAAAAATTGAACGATAATATAATATTTAAAAATATAATATTTAAAAATTTAGTATTTAAAATATAACTTTAGAAGCTTTGATAAAAATATATTATATCAATTTATTTGCCTGAATACTTTACAACAGATGCAACGTCATAGCCTTCAAGCTTCTTTCTTCCTTCAAGTCCTTCAAGCTCTATAAGGAAAATCATCTTGGAGACCTTACCACCTAGCTCTTCAATAAGCTCTGCAGAGGCCTTCATAGTTCCTCCCGTAGCAATAAGATCATCTACTACTACAACTCTGTCACCAGGCTTAATAGCATCCTTATGTATCTCTATAGTAGCTGTACCGTATTCAAGATCATAAGTTTTTTCAACAGTTTCTCTTGGAAGCTTTCCCTTCTTTCTAATAGGAACAAACTTTTTTCCAAGCTTATAAGCAACAGGCATACCAAATATGAAACCTCTGGCTTCTGCTCCTGCTATAACATCAAAATCAAGACCATCAAGGAGACCTACAAGCTCATCTATTGCAAGCCTGAGTCCTTCTGGGCTGTCAAGTACTCCAGTAACATCACGAAACATAATTCCTGGTTCAGGAAAATCCGGTATAGTAATAATATAATCCTCTAATTTGCTCATAATAAGCGCCTCCCTATTTTTATGCCGGCAGCCAATTCTCCAGCATATATTCTAAACTCCTGACTCCTCGATATTCATTTACTTCCAGTCGGTAAGTAATATGGATTCGTTTGCCTGTAGCAGTGCCAGACTTCATTTTAGCACATTCTTCCTCTCCAAACCACCTATTTATATCAGTTTCAAAATCTACAGGTCTGAAGGTCTTAAGATTATAAGTTCTATTATTATCATCTCTAAGCCGAATAATCAAGAGGTTTTGTCTCTCACCAAGTATTTCATAACCCAAAATCTCCATATTTTCATAACCAAAAAGAGGTGCCTCATTACCCTTACCAAAGGGTGACAGATCATCAAGCTGATCAGCAAGCTTTACTGTAGCATAGGAAAGCGGCATAGGTACATCGATATTTACAACCTTAGTAAGATCATCCTCTGTAAGTTCAGAGTCCCTATTCACCTCTTCTCTAAGCTGAGCCAGGTTTTCTTTTAATATAGTCATTCCTGCAGCCATAGGATGTCCACCAAATTTAAGCATTAAGTCCTTATGCTCGTTCATTTTTTCAAACATATTATAGGCTTCTATGGAACGACCTGAGCCTTTAAGTATATCTGGATTGGCATCTGTATCCGTAAATACAACTACAGGTCTATATAATCTTTCTCTAAGCCTTCCTGCAATAATACCTGCTATACCCTCTGGAATACCTGGTATGTAAACGAGAATAACCTTATCCTTAGCCTCAAAATCCTGCTTATTATTTTCTTGATTTTTATCTTCT
>JAILGP010000176.1 GCA_024696635.1 Eubacterium sp.
TTTCATCAGTATCCTTCGATGAGCCGGGAATTTATAGATATATAATCACTGAAACAGCAAGCACAAGTGATGAAGCAGCTGGAATCATGCATGATAATGATGTAGACCGTGTTTTAGATGTATATGTAACAGATGATGGAAATGGAGCACTTGCGGTTTCTTCTTATGTTATGCACACAGATGAGGATAGCGTTGCCCTTGGTGATGAGTATGGTTCTGATCCATCAACGGCTCAGGGAGGTGCAGATCTTAAAGACAAAACTGACGGTTTTACAAATGAATATAATTCAAAGGATCTTGTATTCAAAAAGGAAGTAACAGGAAACCAGGCATCAAGAGATAAGTATTTTGAGTTTACAGCTAAGCTTGGTAATGTAAATGATGATGACGTATTTACTGTATCTCTTGCTGATGATTCTAATGATGCTACAACAGATGGTAATGCAGATGCTAAATCAGGTACCAACTCTGCAACAATAGCTGCAAATCAGGAAAAGGATAATCCAACATCAGTTACTGGTGCCCAGCTTAAGGCAGGCGTTAAGTTCTATCTTCAGCATGGACAGAGTATTGCTATCAGAGGTATAGCTCCAAATGCAACATATGAAATTACAGAGAATGCAGAGGATTATAAATCAACACCATCAGCAGTAAGTGGTTATGAAGATGCAACATCAGGTACTATAGGTACAGTTGCGGCTACAGATACTGTTGCAAATGCTAAGGCCGTTATGACTTCATTCCAGAACCAGAGAAATGGAGTTATCCCTACAGGTATACTTATGTCAGCTACTCCTTGGATCATACTTGGTATAGTTCTTATAGGTGGCATAGTATTCTTTGCAATTCGTTCAAAGAAAAGATATGAGGAAGACTAATATTTCTACATATGTAAATCCTGATAAGAATCAGCTATATCACAGAATATATAAACTTTAATAATAATTAGCTGTATCACAGAATATATAAACTTTAATAATAATTAGCTATATCATAGAATAAATTTAGGTATTAGATAACATTTATCAAATAAATACATACGAGGTGGGTTTTGAAAAGATTTTGGATTACCATGAATATGATTTATGAGAAGTTTATGCTTCTTTTATTTGTGGTGGCCTTTCTTATCGTAATCTATGGACTTTATGATACATGGTATGTCTATAAGAACGCTTCAAATGATGATGTTGCCAGATTTAAGCCGACACCTGGCCAGGGCCTTTCTGAAGAGGCTCCCATTACAGAGGATATGGTGGCATGGATTACTATTGATGACACTAATATCGATTATCCCATTATGCAGGGAGAGGATAATACCACATATTTGAATCTCAATCCTTATGGGGATTACTCACTTTCTGGAAGTATTTTTCTGGACACCAGGAATAGTGAAAATTTTACAGACCCATACTCGATTCTGTATGGACATCATATGGAATATGGAAGTATGTTTGGTGCTTTAGATGATTTTATGGATTTGGAATTTATGAAGAATCATAAACATGGGACACTGCTTGTAGGACGAGATGGAGAAAAGTCCTATGAGTTGGCTGTTTTTGCATGCATAAAGGTAAATGTATATGATAATGATGTACTTGATCCAGATATCGCGTCAAATATTGAGCAGATTATAAAGGATGAGGCAATAAGCTATAATACCTCCATTAAAAATAGTGATCATATACTTGCTCTTTCAACATGTATAGAACCAGTTTCAACAAATAGGCTTTTGGTGTTCTGTTATATTTATGAATGAGGCTGAATACATGAGATATATACTCATTTGCTTTAATAGAATAAATAATAAAATATATAAATTTAATAAATCCATTGACCAGCATAGGCGTGGTGCATTAAAGAAGAGTCTTTATATGATGATTTTAATATGTGCTATGTTCTATGCTATTGGTGTTTGTCCAAAGCACACTAATAAGGACGTTTTAAATAGTAACATTCTTAATAGTAGCATTCTTAATAGTAACATTTTAAATAGTAACATTTTAAATAATAATTCGATTAAATGCGTTTTAGCAGAGTCCCTTTACAAACCGGTTGATGCTCTTATCTCCTTTGAATGTGGAGAGATGTTTGGTGATAAACCATATGATTATAAGATAAAAATCAAGACACAGGATAGTATTACCCCTATGCCACAGGATGATACGGTAACAGTTGATGGTCGTGGTAAGGGAAGCTTCAGAATAAAGATAACCGAACCTGGTACATATGTTTACAGGGTTTATGAGGAAATAGGTAGCGATTCTGAGGTTATATATGACAATACTGAATATGATGTGTATGTATATGTAATAAATAATGAGAATAATGAGCTTACATATAGTGTTTCCGTTAATTACGCTGATACCGATGAAAAGCCTTCAACACTTTACTTTAATAATGATAGTAGTAAGAAAAATAAGGTACCAGAAAATTCATATACAGAATCCAGTACAGAAGCTAAAACAGAAGATACTGCAAATGCAAGTGGTTCCACGGAGCTCACAACAGAAAATAGTGCTTCTTCAGGAATGAAAACAGATTCAGGTGCTGGAGAAAATTCAAAGGATAAGGCTCATGTGACTAATACTGGTGACAGTATGGACCTTAGTATAGTAATTTCTATACTTATTTTATCTTTTATAAGCATACTTCTTGTTTCCTTAGTTAAGAGAAAAGAAGGAAAGAAATAGTTTTAATAAAGTATTTATTTGTATTTTATGGAATAAATGGCGGATGGTTTATTTATGAAGAATAAAAATAAATTAAAACTTCATAAGAATAAAAAGAGCCTACTTAGCTTAGTGTTGGCCGTGCTACTTGTTGTATCATTAGCATCGCCGGCTGGTTTTAGTGTGTCCGCAGATGATGAAAATGTAAGTGATAATAGTATTGAGGAAACCTGTGAAGAAAATGCAGATATTAATGATATAGAAATCAATAATGAAGAGACTGCAGATTATAGCAAAGAAGAAACAGATAGTGAAGAAAGTACAGAAGTTAACGTAGAAGAAGTAGATGGTGAAGAAAGTACAGATGTAAATGTAGAAGAAGCAGATAGTGAAGAAAGTGCAGATGCTAGAAAAGAAGAAGCAGATAGTGAAGAAAGTACAGATGTAAATGTAAAAGAAGAAGATAGTGAAGCTACTGCAGATGTTAGCAAAGAAGAAGATAGTGAAGCTACTGCAGATGTTAATGTAAAAGAGGCTGATAATGAATTAGAAAATAATGGGAAAGCAGAAAATGATATAGGAGAGGCTGGTGAAGGTAAAAAAGAAAGCAATATTGAAACAGATAACCAGCTAAATCCAGAGGATGATAAGGATTCTGGTGTAAAGACTAAGACACCTTCAGAAAATACTGAGGACGGGGACATTTATATTGGAGAATTTAATCCGGACCTGGCAGGCCTTATAGATCCTAAATATAAAGAGCTTGAGGAAAAAATTACATTTACCCATGAGGAATATAAGATTACATTATTTTATGGCAAGGATTCAGGTATACCGGAGGATGCGGTTCTTGATGTAGAAGCCTTTGCTTCTGATTCCTATTTGGATAGTGCTAAGGATAAGCTGAATTTAAGTAGTGAAGATTATATTTATTATTCAAGATTTTTTGATATAGATATTTTGTCAGATGGCCAGGAAATAAGTATAGACGGGGACGGCCTTCTTGTGGTTGAAATGCTGGACCTTGAAAAGGGTATGGATTCCTTAAAGGTGGTTGGATGGGAAAATGATCAGATTGATGAAATTGATAATGATTCCAGCCGAGAGATATTTAAGAACTATGAAAATTCAGAAGCAGGTCAGGAAGTAGAAGAAGCTATAGTTTCTTTTGAAGCTGGAAATAAGGAAGTCTACGGTATTATAGGGGCTATGTATAAGACTCTTGATAGCCAGGGTAATGAGGTTGAACTTTCTCTCTATGCTTCTCAGGATATTGATGCAAAGAATATTTCTGATGTGGAAGTACCAGAGGAAGGTTTTGAAACTATTAAGGCAGTAGAATTTGAAAACCCGGATAATGAAGAAGTGTGGGTTAGTGCCACTCTTGTTGATGATGCCAGCCTCAACGAAGAGGAATCCATTGCATTATATTCACTTGAGGATGATAAAGCATCTAAAGAAATTACAAATGATATTACAAATAATATTACAAATGATATTTCTGTGGAAGACTCTTTATATGATGTAGATTCTGATGCTACAGGAATTGTTGTTCTTAAGGATACTGGTAAACGCCATCTTAATATTGAGGTATATCCTGATGATAGTGATAAGCAGAAGATAATAAGTCTTGATGGAATGATGCCTAAGGAAGCGAGTGTAGTAGCCTTAGATGTTACTGATGAAACAAATGTAGAAGAAGGAAGATGTCTTGCTGCCTATGATATATCCATAATGAATGGTGATGAGGAATACCAGCCATCAGAGGATGAACCTATAAATGTGGAAATAAGTGATTCAAGAATGGTTACTGATAAGAATATAGAAATCTGGCATATTAAGGATGATGGTTCAAGAGAAAAAGTAGAATATACTAATGAGGGAGATGGAAGGATTTCCATATCAGCCAGTGGATTCTCTATTTATCAGGTGGTAGAGGTTGCTGAACCAGTAGATCATACTAATTATGTTACTAATATAGGTGAATTAGATGACCAAACAAATGGTGTATATTTGTTTAATCCATTAAAAAATAAAAAATTTTATTTTTGCGGTACATGTGCTAATGATTTAGTAACTAAGTCAACTTTGTTAGATAATGCAGCTTTATATAAGTTTGAGAATTTACCTGATGTGGCTGTAAATGCATTTAGAATCTATTTGGAAACAGATACAGGAAAAAGTTATCTGTGTATGAATAATGGAAACATGTCATTTACAAGTGTTGAAACAGATGCCACGATATATACAGTTGAATATTTTAATAATGATAATGATTCATTCTTTATAAAATCTAATGGATATGGATTAAATATGTTTGGAGGAGAATCTGGAAAGGGCTTTGGCGGTTGGACAAAAAAGGATAATGGTTCAAGAATATGGGCCCAGCCTCCAACAATCATACCGGATGATGAACTTGGGCTTGATGGAAAATCCTATGGTCTCATGCTAAAGGATATAAGTAATAGAGTTGCTATGATGGCAGAAGCCCATACTGAAAGTAGTAGATTAAAGGCTAAAAGTGTATCATTACTGCAAGACCCAATTAAGCCTTCTACTTACCTGTATTCTACTAATGATGATGTTACAGAGTGGACATTTCATAATATTGAACAGGATAAATATTATATTACCGCTGACGTAGATGGAGAAACTAAATATTTAAATATAAGGGAAGCAGCCCAGGGAGGAGTTACCCTGGTAAGTAGTCCTGATGAATATAGTAGTCTTTTTGTTACTGCCGGAACAGGAACTAATTCTGGAAAAATCAGGATTTGTAATAAGGATAATTATTCTCCTAATTTGTATAATGGAAATACTAATAATGGCTTTGGTGCATATAATGACTCTGGAAATAATGAGTGGTTCAGTCTTATTGAACCTTCTATTTATACAGATCTTGATTTTGAAAATTATGAAGCATATAAGGTCAGTGTATCTGACACAGTAAATGTAAAAAATGGTCAACAGGTTGTTATATATACTCGTGTATGGAATGATACTGATAAAAAGTATGAATATTATATAGTTGATCCTAATGGCGATTTGAAAAAAGCCTATGATAGTGGTGACAGGATAGAATGGCAGGGGCTTGCAGTTGATACTATTTCATGGGAATTTATTGAGCATTATGAAGAAGGAACAGGTAATCCAAATTATTATTTTGATTTAAGGAATAATTATAGTGGAAAATATATTGCTCCTCAGATAAAAGATGGCCAGATAATATCAGATGATAAGATTGGCTTACGTTTAAAAGGTAGAGAAAATGAAGAATATAGTACTACAATAACTGCCTGGGATGAGTCCTATTATAAGTATGCAAGCTGGGTACAGGACGTAATAAATAAAAGTGTGATATCAGGTTCTTTAGCTAAGGCTTCAGATTTCTATTTCGCTATATTGGATAAACCTGTTGAAAAACTGACTACAGTTGAAACAATAGACAATAATGAGCATGGTATATCCATTAAGATGATTGATTATAATGGTACTAAAACTGATGATGGAAGACGGGATAGCATTCAAACTGATGTAATGGGAGATAAGTCTGAAATAAGTCATAGTGAAAGTGAACTTACTTCTAAATGGCTGCAGGATGGTTATCCGGTTGCCATTAAGACTGGTAAATCACTTAGTGAATTATTTACAGGTGGCCAGGCTGCAAATAACATATTCCTGAAAAATACCTATAATGAAAGTGGATATTTTGAATATGATGCAACAAAGAATTTTGCAACCTTTAATACAGAAACAGGCGATTTTAAGGTATATGACCAGGTAGGAACAATTGAATCTGGAAATAAAAGTCTAGAGCATGGTCAGTTTATGCCTTATAACGATCTTACAGAGGGTTATTATTCAACGAGACATTCAAATCTTACAGATGTTTTAGATAGGCTTCTTGCAGATGATGATGCAAGAAAGGGTAAAACCCTATATGCTATTAAAGAGTCTGATGCGGATTATCATTTTGGTATGGAGTTATCTGCTTCATTTTGTCAGACAGCCGATGGACTTGATGCCTGGGGAAATGATATGATTTTTGAGTTTGCCGGAGATGATGATTTCTGGTTATATGTTGATGATATTCTTGTATTAGATCTAGGTGGTATTCATGCTGCCCTTGCAGGTAATGTTAATTTCAGAACTGGAGATGTAAAAACTACAAGTAAAACTACCACTCTTAGAGAGGTATTTAAGGATGCATATGTGTCTAAGTATCCTGATGCTACAGAGGAAGAGGTAGATAATTGGCTTGGGGGTATATTTAAAGGTGATACCTCAGTTTTTGAAGATTATAGTACCCATACCATGAAGGCCTTCTATATGGAGAGGGGAGCGGGAGCATCTAATCTTCATATGAAGTTTAATCTTAGTGAAGTAAAGCCTGGACAGGTAAGACTTACCAAGGCTGTTTCAAATGAAGATAAATCTGATGTAGATGTGGATTATAGTCTGGTTCAATATGCATTTCAGATTTACTACAAGAAGGTTGGCTCTGATGATGAGATACTTCTAAAAAATGCAGATGGTTTTGTAGGTATAACCTATCTTTCTTCTGGTGAAAAAGTAGATTTTGCTTCTAAATATACACCGGCTGACGGCGTTGAATATGATAATGTATATTTCCTTAATCAAGGAGAAAGCGTAGCCATATCATTTCCGGATGAAATCATAACCTACAGGGTAGTTGAGTGTGGAGTAAATAAGGATATATATAATGATGTTACCTGTAATGATGGACAGGTAGGTCTTACAAAGGAGGATAAGGGAACTAACAGATTCGATTGTTATTTTACGGAGTATCAGGCTGTTAATGAAAGACCTTCCATATTATTTGATAATATCGTTAATCCGGATGGACTGAGAGATCTTAATATAAAGAAGATTCTGGTGGATAAGGATGGAAATGTAATATCTGCAAGTAATGATGGAACATGCTTTGATTTTCGCTTATATATGGCAAGTGAGAATAAGACCTATGATGAGCTTGAGCTTGTGAATATGACAAAGTACAGGGTTTTGAATCCTGATATGAAATACTGTAAATGGGATGCAGCTACAGGTGGATTTGTAGCTACGGCATATACAGAATTAAGTGGTATCACAGAAGATGAACTGGATGAGATAACATTTAACACATCTCCTTATGGTGCTATATCTAAGATTCCTGCAGGCTACACAATTCAGGTTCCAAATGTACCAGTAGGGACAAAATTCAAGGTTGAAGAAAGAGATAGTGAAATTCCAGCCGGATATAAACTGGATGGATATTATAGATCAGAAGGAACCTATATAGTTGATGATGGTAATCCTGTTAATATAGGTCGTGTAAGAGCAAATAACTCACCTTTAGTTGAAATTAAAAATAAAAGAGGATGGGGACTCACTGCTGAAAAGGTATGGTCTGATGAAAGCTATACAGATAGTCATGATTCTATTTACATGGGAGTGTATTTAAAGGATGGAGAAAACCAAACTCTTGTTGATGGAAGTGTAAGAGAGCTTAAAAATCCTGATACTTCGATTTACTGGTATTTTGATGATATAAATGAAGACCAGGGCTATACCTTGGATAATTATGTTATAAGAGAGCTTGCACTTTCTGGAGATTATTCTGTATCAGCTGACGGTGTGGTGACATTAAATGGTGCCACAGCTACACCTCTTGAAGATGGAGAAGCCATTGATATTAATGCAAAGCCTGCTGGTTCCGATACTTCCTATAAGTATGAATATACAGTTGCTTATAAGCAGGGAGAAAAGGAAGGGGCTGTTCAAAATTCTCGTACAGATATAGTTACAAATACCAGAAGTGGTGGAATAAGACTTCGTCTTGGAGAGTGGTCTTCTACTCCAACAGATGTAAATAGAGATATTGTGACTCCACTTATGGATGGTGTATTCAGCCTTAAGCTCGAAAAGAGAAGTGGTGATGATGTATTATCAACCACAGATATTGGTGAATTTACTACAGATAAGCATGGAACTATTACAACCATTTATGATTATAAGCTTGGTCAGGAATATGTATATGTTTTGACTGAAAAGGCATCTCCTGGCGGATATATAGGTACATCTACTCCGATTGAATTTTATATAAGGGAGGATGAAAGTACTGGCAAGCATGAGGTTGTAGTAATAAATCCAGAGGATGATGGCTGGGTAAATCATATTACTAAGCTTGCTGATAAACTGATTGCTGATGTTAATGTTTATAATAAGAAATATAACCTGTCGGCAATCAAATATAACAGTAATAAAACTCAGGTTCTGGAGGATGCTGCATTTGCCTTATACCGTCAGGTGAAAAAATCGGATGGAACCTATGTAAGAGATTATTATCCGATTGATGGATATGAAAATCTTATATCGGATGCAAATGGTATCATACCTGATATTGATTCAAGCCTGCCTGCTGGAACTTATTATCTGGTTGAGAAATCAGCACCTGGTACCTACAAGAAGCTTGAAAAGGATATACTATTTACAATTACAGATCTTGGTGAAGTAAGTATGGATACTTCTGTATCGCCATCTACAGTTAACCTGAAGGAAGAAAGTGAGGCTGTAAATGGAATAGAGGTTCAAAAATATACATTTGAAATTCCAAATGAGATGGGTGATTATAAAGCACTAACTATCTCAAAGACTGTAACTGGTAATATGGCAAGCAGGACAAAAGCTTTCAGTTTTACTATTGAGCTTAAAACCTCTGATGGTAATCCATATACTACTGATGTAAGTGTAACTGATGCCGAAGGAAATACTACGGCTGTGACTCCTGATTCCCAGGGAATAATAAGTCTTAGTTTGTCTCACGGACAGTCTTCATCCATAAGTAGTCTGCCTTCCGGCATAAAGGCTATTGTCACAGAAGCAAGCTATACCAGTGAAGGCTACTCATTATATGGTCTCTCCACTGTGGTTGGCAGCACAAGTACAGAATATATCAGCCAGGGCTCTATTTTAGACGGAGTTTCTGGAATCAGCTCCAATGCAGACGGAACAAAGAGCCTGGAGCTTACCTTAAATGATGACACAGAGATTACATTTACCAATAAAAAGGCTGCAATAATACCAACAGGTATATGGATGAGCTTCTTCATACCAGTCATCTTACTGATAATCCTGTTCGGAGCCATACTACTAAATCTAAAAAGACAGAAAAAATTTACCAAAGGGGTCTGACCCCTTTGGCAAATTAGATTGTGTACAATTGAATTTACCAATGGGGTCAGACCCTTTTGGTAAATTTGAGAAATTAAAACCATTCGGTTAGGAAACTAACTGGATGGTTTTTTGTTTTGGGGTGACTTTTAATGAAAAATATGACGTGTAGAAATGTGCAAAAAAATTTTTACACAACTTGCTTATACTAAAGCCATCAAATGAAGAGAAAAAATGTACAAAAACTTTTTCCTATGTTTGATTATAGTAAAACCATCAAATGGGGAGAGAAAAGAATATGTGCAAATTTTTTTAAAATCTTCATTGTTATGATTTAGTACAAGAAGAACATAGGATTTTTTTTGACAGTTAATGTAAATATTTATAGGAGGAATTTGTTATGAGCAAGATCATGAACGAGATCAACAATGAGATCCCAGTTAAAGATGTACTTTATGATTCAAGAAAAGAACTAGAAAGCAAGTATCATAAGCAGCTATTTAAGATGTATGGAATTTTTTGTTTACCTGTAGTTGTTGCCATTTTGACTTCTCTTTGTGTCACTTCAGATTTTATGCGTTTGCAAAAAACCTGGAACACTGTTGAGACCTCCAATCCGGTTGTAGTTTTTGTTACAGCGTTGACATGTGCAATGCTTCTTAATGTATCTATGATATATTTGGGTATTACATTAAAAAAATATAGTCAGAAGCTATGCCATAGATCCGAAGTTATTAAGGTTGGAGTGATGTCAGGAGCGACCTTTTTAATTTCCTATATCTTTTACTTCATGTTTACTATGGCAACTAGAAATACCGTATATTCAATGGGGGAAAGCGGTAATTTCCTATTAGAAAAGTCCTCAAATGTATCTGCTTCAGGACAATCCGCAATTTTATATATAGCCTTATATGCATCATTTTTACCATTAGCAACATCCTTATTTTCTATTGTTGCAAGCTACTGTTCCAATAATCCATTACAGATGGCCATAAATATTAATAAATTAATGTTGATTGACAAGCAGAATAACCTTATGGACCTTAATCAGGGGTTAAAAGAAGCTGAAACATCAAGTGACTATATTGAGCACCTGACTAGTACAGAGGTTGATAAGCATAGTATATATATCGAAAACCTCAATATGCTTGGTCTTAGTATGACTGTTCAGGCAGCTGAGCTTATTGCCAAAAAACTAGATACACCTGAAGCATATAGCGAACTAATCTATAAGACTAAGCAGTATGTTGATGATTTTGTTGAGCGTTATGATACAGATGAAACAGCACACAATAACGTTGACTTGATTAAATATAAACTAGTTAAAGAGGGCGTTGCAAATAAGTTTGTTGATGAAGTTTTTGGTGGAGCTTCTAAAGAGTTAGATGCCATTGTAGAAGGGAGGTCTGTTAGTGATGAAGACGAAGAGTGGTAGTAGAAGGATTCGAGAAGTAGAGGTTTATAAGATAAGTAAATGGCCTGATTTTATGCTGACAATCTTTGGTTTTTTCGCTTCATTATTTGGTCAGTCAAGCTGTGATTCGGTTTTTTATAAGTTTAAAGCTAGACTCCAGGAAATAGAGGAGGCTGAGGTTTTAAGGCATCAGGATTATCTTAGTGAGTATTGGAAAAGAGTAGTCGATATTATGGAAAACATTGGAGATAAGAACGCTTCTAAGGTTGTGGACAGAAATATGACACCGAGGCGGAAATCGGGTTATGTATGTAAGGTATCTGAGATAAAAGAAATCATAAATAAGGCAGAGGCAGATCTTGACCAGAGAATTCTTAAATCAAGGGACTCTGCTGAATCTAAGGTGTCAGCATACCTTACAGGCATACACAGGGGAAGACTAAAAACCTATAAGTATCCAGAGGAGCTTATAGGAGATGACCATGCAAGACAGACCTATAAAGACGCCTATAATGAGTTGAATAATAAAATAAGTGAATTTCTAAATGGAGGAGTTTGATATGAAATTATTTGGTAAGAAGAGACAAAGTAAGGCTTCAAACACTAGTATTGATACATATAACCCAGAGAGCAATTCAGAGAGAGTTGAAATAGAGTCAATCATCAAGACTTATGAGCTTACACCTGTGCCTTATGAAGAAAGCGCTGATTTTGCGAACTGGAAGACAGCATTCCTTAGTACTAAGGAAGCAGAGCTCGAGAATATGAATATAGACATTGAATGCTTCGATATCTTTGTTGGTGAGATCAAGTCACACGTATTGAGGGAGATTGTTCTTTCCTATAATCAGTACAACGATCATAACACATCAATTAAGAAGATTTCTCGTAACCTAGAGGGTAAAAAGGAGCGCTTCATGAATCAGAAGGCATATCTTGAAGAGGATATTAAAGAAGTAGAAGACCGTTTAAGTAACCTTAATGATAAGAAGAAGCTATGGGAGGAGGTATAGTTATGAGTAGGTGGTGTGAAGGTAGTAAAGGTAAGGTAGATGAAGTAATTAAGAATAAGTCATGTAGAAGGAGAAGTGCGATGAAGAATACTATCAAAATGTTCCTGCTTGTGGTTGCGATGTTACTTATGTTTACAGGGTGTGACGAGTTTAGCTTAACACATAGTTCTAATGATTCTAAGGCTGGAGCTGCTAGCGAATTATCTGAAGGTGAATTAGCAGTAAGCTTTGTGTGTGGGATGCATGAGTCTTATCCATTTTATGGAGCTTTAATGAGTCCTGAGGTCCAGGATGCAGCATATAATGTGGCTTATTACTACGGTGATGTAAGTGCTTATATAGTTGATGCGGATCCTTTTATTGCAATTAATGAGGATATTAAAAAGCCAGATGTATGGATAGATAATGCCAAGAGAAAGATGATTGCCGAGGAAAATGAACTTGCAATATTAAATGGGCTTACAAGTGAAGATGTAATTGCAAAGTGTGATGAAGTGAATACCCTTCAGGCGATTTCTTTATCCGCTAATTCTCTTAAATCGTCAAGTGCTATACAGAAACAAATGTATATTTTGGATTCAGGATTATCTACAGCAGGGGTTTTGGATTTCGCTCACCAGAATATCATAGACTCAGATCCTGAATATATTGTTGAGATGCTAAAGGAACAGCATGCCATACCAGATCTTAGTGGAATAGTTATAAAATGGATTGGTTTTGGACAGACCTGTGGTGAACAGCAGACACTTACCGCTGATTATCTTTATAAACTAAAGAGTATATGGGCTGCCATATTAGAAGCTGGTGGTGCAGTAGTAGATGATAACACATTCAATATGGGAGCACTTGAAGATATAGAGATTGAATATACGTTACCATATGTAACACCAGTTCCAGTTGTTGTGTCTCCTGTGTCTGCACAGATAAATGACAATGAAATGGCGGATGAAGCAATGACGAATAATGAGAATAGTGGTCTTATCGATGATAAAACTATAATGGCCTTTCGTGAAGATACATCAGTAAATTTTCAGCCTAATTCTTCCGAATTTATAGATGAGACTCTTGCAGCTAATGACCTGTCACCTGTAGTTGAATATCTTAAGGTATCACCAGATAACAAGATTTACATTGCCGGAATGACGGCTACCTATGGAGATAGCGAATCCTGTAAGACCCTTTCTCTTGAAAGGGGAAATGCGGTAAAAAACAGTATTATGAAGGCTGATACATCTATTTCTGAGGATCAGATAAGGGTACTTGGCCTTGGTTATGAAGATAACCCCCTTCGTGTTCAGGATGTAATAAATGGCCAGCTGGTTGAGGAAGAGGCTAAGAAGAACAGGGCTGTTTATGTACTGGGAGAGAATGCGGATGTACTGGAATACTTACTAAATATAGCCCTGATAAGATAAAAATATGGGAAATAAAAAATGCGCAAATTTTTTTTAGAAGTAATGAGGTATAAATAAGTAAAAATAACCGGTTATTTTAGAAGCAATTAAATTAGTGTAGGTGAATAGCAATAATTATTAAATCTGATTACTCAAGTCTGCTATTTATAATGTTAAGAAAGGCGAGAAAAATGTCTAATAGTTCAAGAATGACAAAAAATCAAAAGGTTAGGTTTTCAAACGGGAAGGTTTTAACTATTACCCAAAAGCTTGGAGAAGGTGGACAGGGTACAGTTTATATGGGAGTTGATAAAAATACTGGCGAAAAGTATGCAGTTAAGTGTCCCTTCCCTGATAAGTACAGTGATATAAAAAAGCATTATGACTATATTGAAAACCAGATTAGGACAGGTCCTCCTGCTAAGGTTTTTACGTGGCCTCTATTCATGTCAGAATGGATGAATGGAACATTTGCATATGCAATGAATCTTATACCTAAAGATTATAAATGCTTGTCAAATTATATAATGGCTAAGGTTAGATTCAAAAATTTAGATGTGATGATTGATTCATGCATAAGAATAGTTGAAGCCTTCAGACTTTTACATAATGCGGGATATAGTTACCAGGATCTGAATGAGGAAAACCTCTTTATTAATCCCAATACTGGAGAAATCATCATATGTGATACTGAAAATGTAATGGGACAGGGGCATTACTCTGGAGTGAGAGGCAAAGCAAGATATATGGCTCCTGAAGTGGTAAGAGGAGAAGCTATGCCTAATAAAGAAACTGATAAATTCTCTATGGCATTAATACTCTTTATGATTATGGTTGGTGATCATCCTTTGGAAGGAGCAAGGACAAATGTACCTTGTCTGACTAGTAAGTATGACATGAGATTCTTTGGTAAAGAGCCACTATTCTGTTTCGATAAAAATGATGACTCAAATATGCCAAGAGAAGGAATACATAATAACGCCATTAATATATGGAATTGTATCCCTAAGTATATAAAAGAGGCTTTTGAAAAGTCATTTAGTCAGGACAGTCTTTTAAGGGCCGAGGGAAGACTTCAGGAACAGGAGTGGATACATCTTTTGATGAGGCTTAAGAGTTCTATTACAAAATGTCCTATTTGTGGTAATGATGTGTTTGTAGATTGTCATGATTCATATTGCGATGCATGTGGAAAAACTATAATAGCTCCAGGCTATTTAAAATTTAAGAGTAGGACCGGTATGGATATACTTGTTCCGATTTATCAGGATACAAGACTCTTTGATTATCACTTGAATTATGATTCATCAGATTATTTTACTGTAAAAGCAAATGTTATGGCTAAACCAGGGAAATATGGATTGTTAAATAAGTCTGGTGAGGATTGGCAGATTAGTTCTGCAGATGGTTCTAGAAAGAGTATTAGAAGAAATAAAGAGATAGCAGTTCTAGGATCAGGATTTGTGTTTGATTTTGGCAATGGAAACATTGCGGAAGTAATAAATAATTAATTTAAATTAGGAGGAAATGCCCTATGAGTATGTTAGAAAAGGTACCACCAATGAGAAGAATATGTCCAATTTTATTTTTACTTGATCGTTCAGTAAGTATGGATGGAGCACCATTAGGTGCAGTTAACCAGGCAATGGTTAATATTATTCCAGAATTTATTTCTATGAATCAGAACAATGCAAATGTTGAGATAAAATTTGCAGTATTATCCTTTGGAAATGGAGTAGTATGGGAAACTGGAGAAGGCCTTGTAAGTCCTGAAAACTATACATGGAAGGATATTGAGTCAGACGGAGCTACACCAATGGGAGAAGCCTTTAATGACCTTGAAAAGGTACTTCATGTTGAAAATGGGTTTATGAAAAATGCCACAGGTTCAGTTGCACCAGTTATATTCCTTCTATCAGATGGTGAACCAACTGATAATTATAAGGAAGGCCTTAAGAAGCTTAAAGATAACCTGTGGTTTAAGGTGGCAGCGAAGGTGGCAGTTGGATATGGATGCTCTAATGATGCTATTCTTGAGGAGTATACCGGTAATAAGGAAACAGTACTTCATACAAATGATCCTAAGGATCTGCAGAAGATGATTCGTTTCGTTACAATTACATCTTCGATGGTTAATAGTACAGGAAAGGCCGTTAATATATCTGGAAATAATGGTGGTAATGAGAACGTAGATACAACGGATTCCGTTGCAGAAGCTCTTAAGACTGCCAAGGAGGAACTGTCTGATGCGGTTGATCCAGATGATCAGTTCTAAGTAAGAGTCAGATAGAAAGGCGGGTGGTTAAAGGATGAGGAATTATAGGAGCTTAAAATAAATCCTTGCTTTACATTTTAAGCTCCTATAAGTTCCAATGATTTTTTTGCCTGAACTATTATTGATTTTATCTGCTAATTGAAGCGATTATTTTATTGGAGGATATATATGAGATTTAGATTGTATTCCAAGTCAGTGCTTGGACCCAAATATGAAAAAATGGGATTAAATTGTCAAGATAATTCTAGGGTTTATGATGATGGAACCAATCAATTTATAGCAGTAGCTGATGGTCATGGTAGTAATAATTGCTTTAGATCAGATGTTGGGTCTGATTTAGCTATAATGGCAGCCTTTAGTGAGAGTCAGAAATTTTTGAAGTCTGATAATCTTGATGAGAATGGATATACCTTTAGTGAGACAGGAATACATTACTTCAAATATACATTTTGGCAGGAGTGGAGAAGGCTGGTTAAAGAGCATTGGGAAGCATGTAAAAATAATCCGGACCACGAAGGGGCAAATGCATTTAGATATGAAGGTGTAAGCGATAAATATAAGGCTAGATATGAATCAGAAGATAAGGATATAGTTGATAGATATTTATATACTGCTTATGGAACAACATTAATATTTGCAATCAAAATTGAAAAACAGATATTAATTTTACAAATAGGTGATGGAACATGTGTAGTACTTATGGATGATGGTTCTTATAGCTGTCCAGTACCAGTTGATGAGGATAATTTCTTAAATGTAACGGCTTCTCTTTGTGAAGAAAATGCTTATAAGAGTATTAGACATGTTGTGATAGATTGTGATGACAGAGCATCTAAGCCTGTAGCTATTTTCTTAAGTAGTGATGGATTAGATGATTGCTATCCTTTGTACAATAATTGTGAATACCTATTTAAACTATATTCTGCTCTTATTGATAACATTAATAATGTTGGATTTGAGGATACTGAAAAAGAGATTGAATGTGATTTACTCCCGGAATTATCCAGGCAGGGAAGTCAGGATGATATATCCCTTTCTTATATGGTATGTGAGGATAGTGATTTATTGAAGGAAACATATAATAGGATTAATGAGGAATATAAGATAGAATAATAATTTTCATAAAAGGGTAAGTTTATGAATATGAAAAAATTAGATATAACCTATATGTCAAGTATTATAAGAAAAATTGTAGCTTCATACGGGGTGGATATGCTTGATAAAGAACCTCAGTATCGAGCTTTATTGATGGATTATATGGGAAATAATATGAATAGCATTGAAGGTCATCTTTTGATAATTAGTGCAGAAATAGGATTGGGTAGGATCTTCTATAAAGTAGGAGAAAATAAAAATCAATGGATGGGCTTAGTTGATTCGGCATATAGACTGTTGATAAATCAGTATGAATTCAGCAAGCATAGATGCGAAGAATTAATATTGGTATATATGTCTGGTATTGGATTATTGAATATAGAAAATGCCGCTAAGGAAAAGCAGTATATAGAACAAATTGATAAGTGGTTTAACGATGTAGATAAGGGCATAGAGGATAATCCTGTTATAGAAATGCTTACTAATGATATGGAAGAGAAGGAAATTATCTGCAAGCATTCTTACGGAATAAGATACATAGAAGATTATGACATTTATAGAGATAGGAAAAAAACCAAAATATGGAATATTATAAAAAAAGGCGATAGGTTGCCTATAAAAAAAGAGTCTATATCCCGTAAAATATTTGATGGGGTTACAGAAACAACATTTTTTATATATGAATCTGATTCTAAGGAGAAAACATATAATCCAGAAGAGGGAAGTCTTATTGGAATGGTAAAGCTTTCGGATATAAAAGATTCTAAGGCTGGAGATGAGACTAAGCTCATAATGGAGATGAATAAGCTTGGGGAGTTGAATGTTGAAGTGGTGGATATTAAGAGTGGGCTTGCTGAGTCTAATATAATCCAACTTCGATAGTAAGGTGGGGTTATGATAAATAGTAAATATAAGTATTATAGACAAATATTGAAGCGCCAAAATGAAATTGAGATTTATAACCATATTCTTGATGGCCTTTCAAATTATAATAAAAACATCTTTATTGAAAAATCTCTTATAGATTCTCAAACAACTTCTTTAACAGATATATTGGATTATGTTTTTTTGGATAATCCAGGAATGTTTTTTGTGGATACAAGCATTACATGGTTTACTTATGGTCAGGATGAGGTGGAGATAACATTTATATTTCATTATGAAAATGAAGAAATAATTAAATTAGAAAACAAGATAAACAATATAGTAAGAAGCATAATTAAAATTGGAGAGCAGGCAAATCTTTCTTCAAAATATGAGTGGGAATTATATTTACATGATTTTTTAGCTGATAAGGTTGATTATGAAAAAGGGGATTTATCATATCACAAGGTTCATTCAGTAATTGGTCCTTTATTATTTAACAGGTCAGTTTGTGAAGGATATGCCAAGGCATTTAAATTATTGTGTGATGCGGTGAACCTTCCATGCATTATATTACATGGTATTGCTGATGATAAAAAAACAAGTGAAAATCATGCCTGGAATATGGTTAGAATTGATAAGAAATATTATCATGTTGATACTACATGGGATAGTTGCAACAAGAATAATGGTCACGTAAATCATAAATTATTAAATGTTACTGATTATGATATAGGTAAGGATCATATATGGGATAGAAAGATGGTCCCCCAATGTAATTCCCAGTTTCATAATTACTATGTTATGAATAAAAGCTATTTTAAAAATACAAATCAAGGGGCAGCATATATAAACAGTATGCTGGGCAAGGGAATTAAGAATATTTCATTACGCCTGGAGAAGTGTGATTACAGCTATAAAGAATTAGAAACAATGATAAAGAATGGTGCCGACCCCGTTTTATTGAATGGTTATAATGGATATAGATATGTATATTCTCATGATGATAAAAGGGGGGTGATCAATATACAATTTAAATAATTTACCATTGGGGTTATTTGCCATTGGGGTCAGACCCTTTTGGTAAATTTATTTGAAAAGTAAATGTAATCTATGCTAAAATTAAAAAAATAAGGGCAATGGTGTCTAAAGCAGATACCATTGCCTTATTTTTTTGGAGGTAAATGTATATGAAACCTATAATTGGAATTATGCCATTAGTGGATGAGGATAGAGATAGCTTGTGGATGCTTCCGGGCTATATGGATGGAATATCAGAGGCAGGTGGACTTCCGATCATGCTTCCACTGACGGGGGATAAGGACGTAATAAGACAGCTTGCTAATATGTGTCAGGGGTTTCTCTTTACTGGTGGCCACGATGTTTCTCCATCGGTTTACCATGAGAATGTTAGATTTCCAAATGTATCGCCATGCCCTGCAAGAGATAAAATGGAAAATGACATTTTAAATATTGCTATTAGTGAGGATATTCCTGTTTTAGGTATATGCAGGGGAATACAATTTATAAATGCAGCTCTTGGGGGAACACTATATCAGGACCTGCCATCGGAGCATCCGTCTTCAATAGATCATCATCAAAGTCCACCCTATGATGTTCCTGTTCATGAGGTAGAAATTATAAAAGACAGTCCACTTTATGACATTGTTCAGGCGGATATTATATCAGTCAATAGCTATCATCATCAGGCTATAAAGCATTTGTCTCCTAAGCTTGTTGCCATGGCTTATTCAAGTGATGGATTGGTTGAAGCTGTATATAAACCAGGTCAGAAATTCCTTTGGGCAATACAGTGGCATCCTGAATTTTCATATAAGAAGGATTCTGTCAGCAGAAAAATATTTGAAACATTTATAGCAGGGACAATAAGTGTATGAAGGAATTAACCAGGTGATTTATGTTCTCTTGCATAAGCATTATATTTAATATAGAATATGCATGACATAAATTGTTAAAGCTATATTTATTATGTTAAATCTATTTTTATTTATATTACGTAGGAGCATTTAAATGAAAAAGATATATTTTACAAGACATGGTGAGACATTCTGGAATGTGGAAAATAAAATCTGTGGTGCTACTGATATTGGGCTTACAGAGCGTGGTCATGACCAGGCTGAGGAATTGGGTAGACATATAAAGGATTTGTTGGACAAGGGGGAGATTCATATAGATGAGATTCTTGCCTCGCCTCTTTCAAGAGCCTATGATACTGCAAAGCATATAGCAGATATGACTGGACTTCCTCTTAGGGCGGAGGAGAGACTTAGAGAACAGAACTTTGGAAAATATGAAGGTACACCACGTAATGGTCAGGTCTTTAAGATGGATAAAAGAAATTTTGTAAATTCCTATGAGGGCGGAGAATCTATGATGAGACTTGCCCAAAGGATATATAATCTTCTGGATGAGCTTAGTCAGGACGATAAGATATATCTTCTGGTAGCCCATAATGGAATTGTAAGATCAGTGAATTCCTATTTCTATGATATGACCAACGAAGACTATGCTGACTTCGGAATAAAGAACTGCCAGCTGGTTGACTACGATATATAATTAATCTGAGTAGGGAATCGGTCCAACCTTTGAGGAGGCTGACTAATATAATCTTTACTGGAATCGGTCCAACCTTTGAGGCGGCTATTTAATCCAAGCTTTACAAAGACAAATTTACCAGGGTATCAGTCAGATCCCCTGGTAAAATTTTTTTATGATTTATAAATTTATTTATGATTTATAGAATTATTTATGATTTATGATGGGCGGTAAAGGAATACCCATCCGGTGGTTCCATCAGGAAGTATAACCCATCCAACTGCATGCTGCATGTAGCCATCTGTATAGAAACCATAAATTTTTAAATCTCTGGAAGCAGATTCCGGACTAAAGGTGAGGGAACCATCTGAGTTAAAATTACCAGTTATGGTTTCATTTTCAGTTTCTTCAATGTTTTCCCATTCACCATCCTCTCCCCATTTGACCCGATAGTAGTCAAAGGTCCAGTCCATTAAATCTCCATTAGAGGTTAAAGTTACATTACACTGTTCCTTGCCATAGGAATTCATTTCATTATTAGGATCCCAGTCTATCTGGCACTGCCAGCATCCTTCAAGATACTTTGGATCAGTTATGGTTTCCTGCCCCAGACTGTAATTTCCATCAATTACATTTGGAGTCCAATCAAAATCAGAATTACCAGGATATGAAAAAACAGAATAAATTTCTGCTAATTTTTCAGGACTTTCTTTCTCGGCTAAATCACTAATCTTAAAAAATAAGAAATTATCAGTACTATTGGTATAACCAATACTATCTTTATCAAAGAATTTTATTGGTTTGCCGTCAGCACCAGTATATCTTTCGGAGAAAGAATTTGTAGCATTGTATTCCTCAACATTTACATCACCTTTATATATTGTCAAAACCAGACCGTCATAATCCTTTGGTACCTTGAAATAAAATATATTTTTACCATAGCTGAGGGTTGAAATATTTAACCCCTCATCAGAATCTTCTAAAGAGTCTGGTGGTGAGTAATAAGAAGATGTGCATGTTCCATAAATCTTGGATTCATTATTATTATAGTCTATAATTGTTTCTGCCAGACTATTTTTGGCATTATTATCATTGATTGATTTATAATAAATATATGAACCTGAATAGTAGTCAAAGATTCTTGGGCTCCATGAATATTTATATAGGGTAGCATACGACAAATCTGCATTGGATATATAATCAAAATAATAAGTATTTGATACACTTATAGTATATAAAACATATCCCTCTGAATCTGGTTCAGAAACAAGTACTTTCGATATATAATCCGAATAATCAGTACGTACTGGCTCAAAACCAGAGAGTTCGTCAGGCTGGTCGCCTTCATTTTCCATTTCATCAGTTATATAAGTTTCGTAAGCGAAATTTCCTGTTGCTACCGCACTCATATCTGAAAATGTAATGCCATTTTCTTCTGCGTAGGCAGGTGGCGGTGGTGCCTCGGTTGTAGCCTCAGTGGTAGCCTCGGTAGTCGCCTGAGTAGTGGCTTCAGTTGTAGCTTCAGTAGTCTCTTCCTCCTCACTTACTTCTTCAACCACTTCTTTTTCTTTCTTTGCCTCTGCCTCTTTTTCCTTTTTGTTGTTTGATATAGTTACAATAAGGACTGCTATACAGAGAAAAATAAGTATAGTTCCAACTATTATTCCGGCAATGAGAAGGCTTTTATTCTTGGATTGACTTTGCTGTGGTCCCATGTTTTGATATTGCTGCATGTTTGGTTGAAATTGTTGGGGATTATTTGCATTCTGATTTTGATAGGCTCCCATATTAGATTGAGCTTGCTGTGGTCTCATATTTTGACCAGGAAGCGTGCCTGACTGTCCTCTTTGCTGTTGTTGCCAGGAATTTACATTTGGCTGAGCCTGATTAACCTGAATCTGCTTTGCACCGCAAAATTCACAAAAGAGAGAATTGTTATCTATTTCCATTCCACAATTTGAACATTTCATAAGCATTTCTCCTCATATATATATGTCCTTGGAATAATCCACTACAGTTCTCAGTTATATTTAAATTATATCATAGCAGGGTTAGACTGTCTCAGAATTTGATATACCAGGGATTGGATTTACAGGAGGGACAAACCGTTCAATATAATTGACCTTATTGGAATTTACCAAAGGGGTCTGACCCTGTAAAGTTTCGCTTTATCCTCGCTACGCTCGGACGGTTGCCCTCACTTCGTTCGTTTAATCGTTGATTTGGTAAAAAATACCGGTGGGAACAAACCACTGGTATTTTTTTTGCTTGACAGATTGGGTATCAAGTTGTAATATGTTCACGAAGTGATAAATAATATAATTTCGTGAACAGAGCTAAAGGGGGAAATGTAATGTATTCAGAAGTTCGTAAGATTATATGCAGGCTGATGAATGTTAAAGCTGAGGAAATATCAGATTTAAAAAGAGTTAATGAGGGAATGACTAATTGTTCTTATGAATTTAGGTGTAATAATGAGCATTTAATTATAAGAATTCCAGGTGAAGGAACGGAAAATATTATTAACAGAATTGAAGAAGCTGCGGTTTATTATGCTATTTCTGGAAGAGGTTTCAGTGAAGAACTTGTATATCTTGGTTCTGGTTATAAGATTTCTAAATTTATTGAGAATACTCATGTGTGTGACCCTAAAAATAAGGAGGATGTAATTCTTGCATTAAAGGCTATATGTAATCTTCATGATCAAAGGCTTAAGGTTGATCATAGGTGGGACACCTACGAGACATTTGATAGATATGATTCCATGTGGAGAGGCAAGCCTTCAATGTTTAAGGATTATGAGGAAGTCAAAAAACAGATAATGGGACTTCAACCATTTATAGAAGAACATACTGAGGAGATTATTTTAACACATATTGATCCTGTAAATATAAATGTTCTTATTACAAATGATCCAATTAATCCAAAGCCTTATTTGATTGACTGGGAATATGCGGCTATGTTTGATCCACATCTGGATATAGTAAGCTTTGGTTTATTTGCAAATTATGATAAGACGGAAATGGACTGGCTCATAGATAAGTATTTTGAAATAAGAAATCAAAAACCTTCCTATGACACAATAACTAAAATTTATGCATATATAGCTACATTTGGCCTTCTTTGGACCAGCTGGAGCGAGGCAAAAAGATATGAGGGCGTTGATTTTACTGACTATGAAAAGACTCAGTATAAATATGCCAAGGAATATCTGAATTATGTGCAGGAGAGACTTATAAAGAAGAGTGCTTAAGAAGTAAGGAGTAGTAAAAATGAGCAAAGAGGCAGCAGTAGCACAGAACCCAAAGCTTGGCTTCAAGGGTAAGATAAATGAGAAGCAGAAGAAAAATGTAGATTATGTGACAATGATACTTCCATTGGTTTTTACAGTTCTTATGGCTGTTATATTTATGGCAAAGCCGGAGCAGTCAGAATACTATCTTGGCATTGTAAGAACCTTTGTTGGTGATGATTGCGGTCTTTATTATTCAGTTATTGCAGGCGGTGTATTTGCAGTAACAATGTATATGGCATTTTCCAAAATCGGAAATATTAAGCTTGGAGCCAAGGAAGATAAAAAGGCATATTCAGATTTTAAATGGGGAACAATGATATTTACCTCCACAATGGGAGCTGACATTCTTTTCTATTCACTTTCTGAGTGGTCAATGTATGCCAGTGATGAGTATATTCAGGCAAAGGGTGTAAAGGAGTGGGCCGCAACCTATCCGCTTTTCCACTGGGGGCCACTGGCATGGGGACTTTACATAGTTCTGGCTGTAGCATTTGGTTATATGATAAATGTAAAAAAATGCGACAAACAGAAGTATTCTGAGGCCTGCAGGGGTGTTCTTGGTGATAAGGTAGATGGCTGGATTGGAAAGGCTATAGATATATTTGCTGTATTCGCACTTATATGTGGAGCGGCGACTACATTTACAGTTTCTGCACCTCTCCTTTCGGATGCCTTATGTGCTGTAGTTGGTTTAAAGCCTAGCACAAGCATGTCCGTTATATTTTTACTTGTAATTACTTTAATTTATACCCTGGCCGTTGTGCTGGGAATGAAGGGTATACAGAAGCTTTCAACAATATGTACATACCTTTTTATAGGACTTCTACTTTATGTTCTTATATTTGGTGGGGAGACAAGATTTATACTTGAATCCTCTTATCAGTCACTTGGAAATATGCTTCAAAATGCCCTTGGTATGGCAACCTTCATGGACCCATTACGTGAGACTTCATTCCCGCAGAACTGGAGTATATATTACTGGGCTTACTGGATGGTTTACTGTGCAGGAACACCTTTCTTTATTGGCCAGATCAGTAAGGGAAGAACCATAAAGGAAACAGTTTTAGGCGGATATGCCTGGGCCCTGGCTGGTACATTTATGTCCTTCATGATTCTTGGAAATTACAGTATGGCCCAGCAGTTTAAGCATAATGTGGATATAATCGGTTTTGTAGATAATGGTGGCTCCTATTCACAGGCCATCATCAGGATATTTGACACACTTCCACTTCCTGCATTAGGCCTTATTCTGTTGATTGCCTCTATGATTGCATTTTACTCTACAACTTTTGATGGAATCACAATGGTTATATCAACCTATTCATATAAGAAAATCGAAAGCGGCCAGGAGCCTGATAAGAAGGTTATGGTATTCTGGGCTCTGATTCTGATTGTGCTTCCGATTGCACTTATTTTCACGGAGAAAACCATGTACAGCGTCCAATCCGTGACCATAATCGGAGCCGCTCCTATTGGCTTTATACTTATACTAATCATTATATCCTTCTTCAAGGATGTGAAAAAATTTACCAAAGGGGTCTGACCCTTTTGGTAAATTCAATTGTACGCAATCTAATTTGCCAAAGGGGTCAGACCCTTTTGGCAAATATCAAAGCTTTCTTCCGAGGGATTTTAGCATTTCCTTATCTGTTTTGATTGTTGAACCACAGGTTGTAAGCATATTTCCTGTAATGCTTGCGCTTGCGCCAGAGCAAAATGCTACTTTTCCGTTTTCTTTCATAAGAGCGCGACCTCCTGCAAGTCTTATATCTGCCTTGGGATTTATATATCTGAATATAGCAATTGTTCTTAGAATGTCATCTTCTGTGAGACGGGGCAGATTTTCCAGAGGAGTGCCAGGTATAGGCATAAGACTGTTTATAGGAATAGAAGTTATGCCAAGATCTTTAAGAGTAAGGGCCATATCTATTCTATCCTCCCAGCTTTCACCCATACCGATTATTCCACCTGAACATACAGTGAGTCCAGCTTTCTGGGCTCTTTTTATATTTGCAATTTTATCGTCAAATGTGTGACTGGTGCAGATTTCCGGGAAGAATCCTCTTGATGTTTCTATATTATTATGGTAGTTTGTTATACCCACATCATGCAAACGCTTAAATTGATCTAAGGAAAGGAAGCCTAGAGAAGCGCATAGGTTTAAATTACATTTTTCTTTAAGCTTTGTGTAGATATGTATGATTTTTTCAAAGTCAGAATCGGAGGGACTATGTCCGCTGGTAACTAGGGCAAACCTATTAACTCCTTCCTCTTCATTAGCCAGGGCTTCCTTAATAACTGATTCTGAGTCCATCAATTCGTACACTTCACAGGCTGTTTTGTGATGTCTGGATTGAGCGCAGAATTTGCAGTTTTCACCACAAAGACCAGACCGTGCATTTAGGATTGTGCATAGATCCACCCTGTCTCCTACAAAATGTTTTCTTATTATATCGGCCCCCTGTAAAAGGTCGGTCAGGTCCATATTAATCAGGATGCTTAGCTTATCTTCATAAGATAATACGCGTCCGTCTACTATCTCATTTGCAAGTGTCAATGAATTCATAAATTTTCCTCGAATAAAATATTAACTAAAATGTCAACCGAAATATTATGTACGGTTGACATTATATTCGAATAAGACATGGAAGTCAATCAGAATAAAATGCATGAATCATCAATCAGAATAAAATGTATGAATCATCAGATTTATAAATTGAAAAAAGTGGTGATTTATATAAAAAATGTAGTATATAATAAAAGAGTACTATTATTATTGTG
>JAILGP010000179.1 GCA_024696635.1 Eubacterium sp.
GGATAAGGATTCGGTTATAAATACCATAGAAGGAATCGGTGTTATGGGTGGAACGGTGATAAAACCGGCCGTTGACTCAGCTGCAACCGAACTTGCTGATATGGACATAGGAGTAAAGCATATTCTCCTTCTTACAGATGGCCAAGGTGAAACAGATAATTTTGATGATGTAATAGAAAAAATAAATGATAATGGCATAACCCTTTCATCTATAGCAGTGGGGGAGGATTCAGGTGCAGACCTTCTTGAGCGTCTTGCTGATGAATGTGGAGGAAGATATTATTATGCGGATTCTTCCTCAAGTGTTCCTAAGATATTTGCTGAGGAGGTATACCTTTCTGGAGATACCTATTATAAAAATGGAGATTATTCCCTTATCATAAATGGAAGTAACAAGATAATTGATGGCCTTTATCAGAATGGTATTAGTAATATAAATGGCTATATTGCTACAACCACAAAGAATGGGGCCAGAGAAATAATATCTACAGATCAGGATGACCCGCTTCTTTCCTGCTGGCAGTATGGTCTAGGCCATACAATTGCCTGGATGACCAATGCTTCGGGCAGCTGGAATCCGGACCTTAGCGGTATGGAGGATTATCCGGAGATGTGGAAGAGAATGCTGGATTACGTTTGTATGGAAGGCTCTCTTGGTCAGGATGAGGTCAGTGTTTATAAGAGAAGGGACAAGCTGGAGGTAAGCTATTATGCTTCTGAATATTCAGAGGATACAAATATAGTTGGTCTGTATACTTCCCCTTCAGGAGAAAGCTTTGAGCTTCCTCTCATGTCAGGTGACCCTGGAAATTACTCTGCAAGCTTTACACCTAAAGAGTTTGGTGTTTATACAGTAAATGTTAGGCGCTATGAAGGAGACCAGCTTGTGGCTTCCTCAACTGCAATAGAAACTCTACAGTTCTCGGATGAATATAGACTGGATATATCCAATGCAGGCTTCATTAATTTCATTGAAAGTAATGGAAGAATGCTGCAAATGGATTCAGATGTATTTACCAGAATAAAGACTAAAAATAGAAGCAGGAGAGATACTACAGTCTACTTCATAATTGCAGCCATGGTTCTTCTTATAATGGTCATCTTATTCAGGAGATTTGAACTTGGTAAGAGACTTGCTGGAGGCTTTGCAGTAAGAAGGGAAAAGTCTAAGAGGAAATCTGGAAAAGCTGGTGTTATTGGTGCTGGTGTTGTGGCTGGTGGTCCTAGTGGTATTGAAGGGACTGATGGCATAATTGCTGATAATCCGGGTATGAATCAGGCTGGACAAATGGCAGGCGGAACAAATAGTCAGTTTGCACAGGGACCAGGCGGAGTAGGTGGCCAGATGCCGGGACAGGCTAGTGGCCAGATGCAAAGTCAGATGCCTGGGCAGGCTAGTGGACATATGCCAGGCGCGGGCTTTAATGATGCAAATGATAATGATCCGTCATATCAGATCCAGGATGGTAAGAAGAAAAAAGAGAAAATTAAGAAGGAGAAGATTAAGAAGTCTAAGAAAGAAGAGGCTCCAGTTTCTTCAGGACTTGATACTTCAGCTCTTCTTAAAAAGAAAAAAGATAGAAATTTATAAAAAAACAGAAATTTTCTGAAAAATAGTTTATAATGGTGTAGTTGTCAAAAAATACCTTTGATAACTACATCATTTTATTTTTTTGATGTATATATTAAAAAATATTTTTTTATAAGAAAGGTTTTTGATTCATGAATATTGAGGCTAAAATTGCAGAGGAACTAAGTGTTCAGGAGTGGCAGGTAAAGGCAGCTGTAGAGCTTATTGATGAAGGCTGTACCATACCATTTATCGCCCGTTACCGTAAGGAGAAAACAGGAGTACTTAATGATGAACAGCTCCGTGCCCTTAACGAGAGACTTACTTATCTTAGAAATCTTGAAGAGAGAAAGGAACAGGTTATTGCTTCCATAGAGGAACAGGGTAAGCTTACGGATGAACTGAAGATTAAGATCCTTGCAGCAGAGACTCTTGTAACCGTAGAGGATTTATATAGACCATATAAGCAGAGAAAGAAAACTCGTGCTGACATAGCCCGTGAAAGAGGACTTGAGGGACTGGCGAATCTTATACTTCTTCAGACCGCAGACCATCCTATTGAAGATGACGCAGTAGATTACATTTCCGAGGAAAATGAAGTCCCTGATATTGAAACAGCAATAAACGGAGCAAAGGATATAATTGCTGAGGGCGTTTCTGATAATGCTGATTTCAGAACTGATATCAGAGAAATGACACAGAAGAAGGGAAATATTATATCCAAGGCAAAGGATACAGATGCCGAGTCAGTATATGAGACCTATTATGATTTTACATCTTCTATATCAAAGCTCTCCGATTATCAGATTCTTGCCATTAATCGTGGTGAGAAGGAGAAGTTCCTTTCAGTTAAAATTGAAGCACCTGTTGAAGATGTGCTTAAGTACCTTTATAAGAATAACATTACAAATGATAATGAATACACAAGTCCTTTAATGAAGGAAGCAATAGATGATGCCTATGACAGACTTATAGCTCCTTCAATAGAAAGAGAAATCCGTTCAATGATGACAGAAAAGTCAGAGGACAATGCCATAAGCGTATTTGGAAAGAACCTTCACCAGCTTCTTATGCAGGCTCCAGTTGCCGGACATACAGTGCTTGGCTGGGACCCTGCCTTCAGAACAGGCTGCAAGCTTGCTGTAGTTGATCCTACAGGAAAGGTTCTGGATACGGCAGTAGTATATCCTACAGCCCCAACCAATGAGATGAAGATAAAGGCTGCGAAGGAAAAGGTTAAACAGCTCATTAAGAAATACAACATAACACTTATTTCAATAGGAAATGGAACTGCCAGCCGTGAATCAGAGATGATAGTAGCTGAAATCCTTAAGGAGATTCCAGAAAAGGTAAGCTATGTTATAACAAATGAGGCAGGTGCTTCAGTATATTCTGCTAGTAAGCTTGCAACTGAAGAGTTCCCTGAATTTGATGTAGGACAGAGAAGTGCAGCATCAATTGCAAGAAGAGTACAGGATCCTCTTGCAGAGCTTGTTAAGATAGATCCAAAGTCCATAGGCGTAGGCCAGTACCAGCATGACATGAATCAGAAGAAACTGGGAGAGGCATTATCAGGCGTTGTAGAGGATTGTGTTAACAGCGTAGGTGTAGACCTTAATACAGCATCAGCTCCGCTTATGGTTTACATTTCCGGTATAAATAAGAACATAGCCAAGAATATTGTTACTTATAGAGAAGAGCATGGAAGCTTTAAGGATAGAAATGAACTTCTTCAGGTTCCAAAGCTTGGACCTAAGGCCTTTGAGCAGTGTGCAGGTTTCATGCGTATTTCCGGTGGTAACAACCCTCTGGATAATACAGGTGTTCATCCTGAAAGCTATAAGGCTGCCCAGACCCTGTTCGAAAAATGTAGTGTAAGCATGGATGATATAAAAGATGGAGCTCAGGTTAAGATTCATGACTATGCAAAAATGGCAGCAGAGCTTGGAATTGGTGAGCCTACTCTTCGTGATATTGTAAAGGAAATCTCTGCACCAGGACGTGATCCAAGAGCAGATCTTCCTCCAGTAGTATTAAGACAGGATGTACTCGAAATGAAGGACCTAAAAGAAGGAATGGTTCTTAAGGGAACAGTCAGGAATGTAATTGATTTCGGTGCATTTGTAGATATCGGAGTTCATCAGGACGGACTGGTTCATATATCACAGCTTACAAATAAGAAGTTTGTTAAGCACCCACTTGATGTTGTTAAGGTTGGAGATATAGTTGAAGTCAAGGTTCTTTCAGTTGATGAAAAGAGAGGAAGAATTGGACTTACTATGATACTCTAGGTTTGATGTGGCATCGAGGGCAAGCTGAGATATTGAAGGCTTGTGGAGATATAGGGAGCGAGCTGAGATATTGAGAGCTTGTGGAGATAAGGTTTAAGTTTTAAATAATGGATAAATAAGGTATAAATAGTTGGATTTGATTTTATTAAATCCAACTATTTTTTTGCTGTTATTTGTGTTTTATAGTTGTTATGTATTATTTTTATTATGTTTTTTAAATTTCTATATTATTTATTTTTTTTAAATTTCTAT
>JAILGP010000213.1 GCA_024696635.1 Eubacterium sp.
AGGAACGTCCTCATCAGCTCCGATATATTTTGAAAGCTCTGTCATAAAGCTCTGGCAGAACTTCATGATCTCGTTGTCTGACTTACCCTTAGGATCAAAGTCAGAACCACCCTTACCACCACCGATAGGAAGTGTTGTAAGACTGTTCTTGAAAATCTGCTCAAATCCGAGGAACTTGATGATACCAAGATTTACTGATGGATGAAGTCTAAGACCACCCTTGTAAGGTCCTATAGCATTGTTGAACTGTACACGGAAACCACGGTTAACCTGTACATTACCATTATCATCAACCCATGGAACTCTGAACATGATCTGACGATCTGGCTCTGTGATTCTCTCAAGGATAGCAAGCTTACGATACTTCTCCTCATCCTGCTCAATTACTGGACGAAGTGTGCTAAGCACTTCTGTTACTGCCTGAAGGAACTCAGGCTGATCTGCGTCTCTCTTCTGTACCTTCTCAAGTACCTCATCAACGTATGACATAGCGATTCTCCTTTTCATTTTATAATATATATTGTATGTACTATCATTCTTGAAGCACATTTTCTTCCGGATATAAATGTAATTAAAAACATAAAATGTATTTAAACCATTACTTTATCCAACTAAAGCAGAATTATATACTATGAATAAGTATTTGTAAATAATAAAATTAAGTTTTTTTTGATTTTTGTTTTGTTTTTTTAGTAAAATCATTAAAAAGTTCGTTTTCTTAATTATTCTCGGGTAATTTACCTTCTTTTTCAATCAAAATCCATCAAACTCTGTCATAATACTTAAAATAATAAAACTAAAACCCCTATATATTAAAACTCAAGTATTACTTCAATTCCAGAAACCTTATTTATAAACTCCATCCTTCATTCTTTACCTCATCACCTGTATTCTTTGCATATTTGCATAAAGTCACAGCACCCTTATTATCCATTAAAGTAAGAAAGCTTTCAAGTAAAAAAGGTACTGCAAACTCATCTGTTTACAATACCTTTATACTCTGATACTTATTAAAAAGTAATTAAGAAATAATTATTTATCACCAAATACAATTCTTATTCTTGTTCCTATCTCTTTTCGTGAGGTTATTTCAAAATGCCCTCCATGCTTATCAACTATCCATTTGGCAATTGAAAGACCAAGTCCTGTTCCCTGAACCTTTCTGGTATCATCAGCTCTGTAGAATCTTTCAAACATATGCTTTACATCCACTTCTGCCATTCCTATACCATTATCCTGAACCTGAATATAAGGGACTAAAACATTATTTAAGCCAGGACTATTTTCCCCTCCCTTATTGGTTAAACCTAAGGAAAGGACTATTTCATCACCCTCATTAGTATATTTGGCCGCATTATCCACAAGAATTCTCATGGACTGTTTTATCATGGAAATATCAGCATTCATCCAGACATTTTCATTATTTTCAAGGAATTTATATATATGCTTCTCATCTATCATAAGAGATTCTTCATATATCTCCCTCATCATATCATTAAGACATATATTTTCAAATGTCATGGTATTCCTGCCCGCATCACCTCTTGCCAAAAAGAGAAGCTGCTCCACAAGATGATTCATGTGATCAGACTCATTTTTAATAGCATTTATTGATTCATCTAATATTTCCTCATCCTGCTTTCCCCATCTGTCCAGCATATTGGCATAGCCCTGTATAACTGAAATAGGAGTTCTCAGCTCATGGGAAGCATCATTTACAAATCTTGCCTGATGAAGATATGTATCATGCATTCGGGTCAGCATATTATTCATAGCCGCCTCAATTCCCTGAAGATCAGAATCATCAAGAGAAAGCTCGGTAGTCTGCTCAGGAGATATATGCTCTATTGCATTTTCAATTGTATGAAACTTTGCTTCGTCAAAGGATATCCTGCTTATCTCATCAGCACGGATAGCCATCTCATTTATAGGATTAAGAGTTTCCTTTATTCTCCTATATTCCCCATAATATGCAAAAACTAAATTTAGAAAATGAAAAAACATGGAAATGAAAACTACCAGGCATATTATCATAAAGGGCTGAAATATATTTGTACTTATTAGAACATCCTTTCCACTTGAAACCACATAGGTAAGATTAGTCAGTCCCTCCCCCCTTGTGGTTATATACCTGGTGCTTTCTCCATTAATCCATGAAACTATATTGGAGAAAAAATCACCACCAAAATGCTGAAACTCAAGACCAGATATCCAGGCCAGTGAAAGAAGAACAAACAAACTAACATCGCCACCAAAAAAAAGCCCCAGTTTAGTTCGTATAAGCTGACCATGGAGCTTTAAAGCTATTGATGACATATTCTTTTGTTCACTGTTCTTTGCAGACCTTTTTGAATCCATATCTCACCTATCAATCATCATTTTCTAATTTCTATGAGTTATATTCATTTCACATGAATCCTTATAATACTTATATTTCACCTGGAATATTAAAAATATATATTCCTGTATATTCAGACTTTATTATATATACATATCTATTCAGACTTTATAACATAACCCACACCACGAACTGTCTGAATCATCTTTATATTAAATACCTCATCTATCTTAGAACGAAGATAACGTACATATACATCTATAACATTTGTCTCTCCCAGATAATCATAACCACATACCTTTTCCAGAAGAGTATCACGAGCCAGAACCACATCCATATTTTCCAGGAGGACCCTAAGCATAATAAACTCTCTATTTGTAAGCTCTATCTCATGACCGGCATACTTTACCATATGTTTTGGAATATCCATAGTAAGATCATTCCATACAAAGTGATCATCATCTATCTTTCCATTCTTTGAAGCGGAGCCTTCAAGGATAGATCCCTGAGAAGAAAGGCCTCCCTCCATATTTCCATGAAGCTTAAGAGCTACTCTTATTCTGGCAAGTAATTCTTCAATGGCAAAAGGCTTTGTTATATAGTCCACCGCTCCGGCATCAAGTCCGGAAACCTTATCCATAACCGCATCACGTGCAGTAAGGAGGATCACAGGAGTCTGCTTCTCCTTGTGCAGTCTCCTGAGGACCTCCATACCACTAAGCTGTGGCAGCATAATATCCAGTAGTATCAGATCGTAATCCTTTTCCAGCGCTTTTTCTAAAGCCGAACGCCCATCCATTACTTTATCAACACTATAACCCTCATGTTTTAATTCAAGCTCCACAAATCTTGCAAGCTTTTCCTCATCCTCTACTACTAAGATATATGCTCCCATATACTTTACCTCTTTTTATTTATTATCTGAATCTATTATATCAATTGTCTGTCCAGATTCATCATCAGAATTAATACCTGCTTCTCTTGCAGCCTCTTCAGAATCATACTTATTGCATAAGTTATCGATTTCCTTCTCGCCGTAAGTCTTGGCATTTCCTAAACCATCATCTACCACATCTTCAGGGTTTACCTTAGATGCATTATTTGTATTTCTGTATATACTATCTTCTGGTCCACTATGCTGAGCTGCAGAATAATTATTAAAGCTTTCATTAAAGCTTGCCCTTACCTTACCTGCAAAATCAGAAGCTTGACCCATTATATCATTAACTTCATCACTGACCTTTTTATCACTATTCTTTCCTACTAATGAATATCTGCAGTCAAAGAATAAAGAAACAACTACTACAACTAATAGAAGCTCCCATGCACAGAGCAGAGCAATTATTGATATCCAAAGTGGAAGTTTAATAATTTCACTTCCCTTTCTTGTTACAGAAATTGAAGTATCAATTGTATATCTGAAGCCTCTCCTGATTGCACTTCCAAGATCTGAGAAAAAGCCTCTTCTGTTTTCTCTATTATTCTGCTCTATAACGTAAGGAACATCTCTATACTGTGTCTGGCTTTCAGGGCCTGTAGTATAGGTTGACTGTCCTGGCTTTTTAGCCTTTCCTGCTCTCTCAAGTGCTATCATAGCATCCAGCATATCACCATTTGCATTTTCAAGTGCTGCCTTTGCATCCTCATAAGATACATTTGCCTTCTGTACTAATTTTTCAACCTTCTCAAATTCTACCATTTTTTTCTCCCTCTTTCTTAAAATTTATAAAATATAACTAAAACTCTTTTTATGTCATTTCCTTTTGACAGTTCTAATTCTATTCTTAATTAATAAAATAATCTTTTAAGAAAGATTAAAAAAAGATTAAAAGAAATAATTTTATTTATTAAAATTCATTATTACATATAATTTAAAACAAGGCTTAAAACCTTATTCGGACTATAATTATATAGCATTTAAACTATAAATTACGTTCAACACTGCTTATATTATTAAAGGAAATATTACTACAATTCTCCATATGTATACTGTCAACTCCAGGAGCTGGATTCTCCATTTCAATATCCTTAAAGGAAATATTTTTAACCTCATATCCCTCTTCATTAAATCCACAAAGAAGAATAGAAGGGCAATCATGCCAATCATTTTTACCCGCATTATTATCAAGAAATCTTCCAAGCAGATGCATTCTTTCAAAGGAACAGTTTTCAAATATGGGAGGCGTAGGCGCACCAATACCATCGTCATTAAAGGTAACAGAATGAATCATAACATGAGACGCTATTATATCCCTTACAGATATATTTCTTACATATCCGCCTCTTTTTTTAGTTCCTTTTATCTCAATTCCTGACCAGGTCGGACCCATATCACAGTCCCAGAGCCTTACATCTTCTACTCCACCTGACATTTCACTTCCAATACAAAGACCATGGCCAAAATGACATACACAATCAAATACCCTTATATGTTTAGTAGGTCTGTTAATCCTGTTACCTTCTGGATTCTTACCAGACTTAACAGCTACTGAATCATCCTCAGTAAGGAATTCACAGGCAAATATAGTAGAATTGGTTGAAGAATCAGGATCCCAGCCATCCCCATTCCAGACTCCCTTTGATTCTATCAGGCAATGGTCTGTAACAATATTATCAGAATATATAAAATGTATATTCCAGGCAGGACCATAGCCAAGCTTTAAGCCATGAATCCACACATTTCTACTATTACTTATATTAATTAGACGGCCTCTTGCCCTATGGGATATGGTTTCAGGCTTTTCATATTCCTTTATCTTATCACCTAAGGAATCAATATAATCCTTAAGTCTTATGGCTTCAAGCTTAGCTATTTTTTTTGCCAGGCTCCAGCCTCCTCCCATGATGCTGCCTTGTCCCAGTATATTAACATTTTCACAGACATAAGAGGCATCATGATCAAGTTCTCCCATATTTATAAGGCTTCTATAGCATTCCATTTCATAGCCTTCAAACCTGCTCTTTATCTTAGGAAGGTAATCCTCAGGATTATCAGTTCCCTGAAGCAGAGCCCCCTTTTCAAGATAAAGCTCACTATTTGAATGCATATTAAGAGCTCCAGTCAAATAAGTGCCCTCCGGTATATATACGCATGAATTTTCATCACAATCATCCAGGGCCCTTTGTATTACCTTTGTATTAAGAGTTTTTCCATCTCCCACTGCATTATAAGGAGCCCTGCTTATATCAATTCTTCTTTTAGTCCTTTTAGTATGAACCACCAGACTACCTATAGACTTTTGCCCCTCCATCAATATTTCAATATTATACCTTGTATCTGGAGAAAGACCATCAATAGTAACATGAGTTTTATTAATAGTCTGAATCTTTTTTCCATCCATGATTATGTCATACTTTGTCTTACTATCGGCATCATCCCTAAGATCAAAAAATATAACAGCATGACTATCATCAGCCCTATAATCCACTAAAAATTCTTTTTCCACAATTAACCCCCTTTGATAATAAAACAGCCTTAGTATTAAGCATAGGACTCAGCATTTTTTGTTATTTTCTCTGGGAATCCCGATTGTATCCCCCTTAAAACCATAATTATAGTAACCTATAAAATCATCTTTTTCAACCAATTAAAAAGCGCTCAAATTTCAAACTTGTTGAAGATAGGTGTCAATGTTATACTTTTTATGTTTTAAAGATTTTAAAAGCTTATAACAACTGATACTTATATAATTTGATTTACTAAAATATACGGGGAATTGATATGAATAATAATATATTTCTTTCAGAAATCACATGGGACAGAATATGGATATTCTTCCATATCCAGGGTCTTCCCAAAAATGCTAAGGTCTATATAAAAAATATTAAAACCCTAGAAGAATATCCTCTATATCATAAGGATTATTATTCTAAGGATATTATTGGAGTTTCTCCTGACATAAGCTCAAATAATATTCCAGCCACAGAAGAAGGAAGCACCTTTGATCATGAAAACGCTTCCATCTTTAAGCTGAATATCACTAATCCTGGAAATTGCACTATGCTTTCCCCAGGACTATACAAGCTTTACACTTATTATAATCCTGATAAAGACTTAAATGATAAAATGCCTCTTTCAAAGATTATTCCTATAGACTCACATATATCTAATATAAAAAGAAACAATAGACAGTTTATATATTTTCATTCTGAAAGAGCTTATAGAATTCAGTTTTCTGATAAGAATGGTTTTATATTCCGTGCTTCTGACATAGAATTACCAGAAAAAAATATAATCAAAAAGCTTATTTCAAAAATCAGGACCGGAAGAAACAATCTTGCCAAGTCCATACTCAGAACTATATATAATATTGAATTCATATTCCTCCATCGTAATGGAATTAAAAAAGCCTTTAAAAGTGCCAATAAAGTAGATAATAAAGGTAATATAAGAGAAAACACAAGTAATGTAAAAGATAATAAGAATATCCATAATATAAATAATCCACATATACTGCTTATGTCAGACCAGGCAGAGGAAATAGGGTCTAATATGCAGGCCCTTATGGATGCACTTACTTCCAGGGGCTATAAAATAGATACTGCCTTCAGGGCAATAACCACTAAGCATTATAATATTCTTCATTGGATTAAAACCCTGGCGAAAATAGCAAAAGCGGACTATATATTCCTTGATGACCATAGCCAGACTACTGACTGGCTGACCATAAAGGATACAATAATTACACAAATATGGCATGCTGGTGCAGGCTTCAAATCCACAGGCTACAGCAGATTTGGAATGCCAGCCAGTCCCGCTCCAAAATCAGGTCATCGCCAGTATACCTATGGAATAGCCGGCTCCCTTAAGATAAGACATTTCTTCTCTGAAGTATGGGGAATAAATGATGAGATGGTCCTTCCCACAGGTATGCCAAGACTTGATCAATTTCTGGATAAGGCTTATATAGAGAAAACAAAAGAAGAACTATATAAAGACTATCCGGAATTATGTAAACCAAATGGCAAGAATAAAATTATACTTTTTGCCCCTACCTATAGAGGACAGAATAAAAAAAATGCCTACTACCCATTCAATAAACTGGATATGGATAAGCTTTACACTCTATGTGCAGAGCAGGATTTAATATTTTTAATTAAAATGCATCCTTTTGTGGAATATAAAACACCTATTCCACAAAAATATAAAGACCGTATATTAGACCTTACCAAGTATCCTAATATCAACGATCTTTATTATGTAACAGACCTGCTTATAACCGACTATTCATCTGGAATATATGAATTTTCCTTAATGAATAAGCCAATGCTTTTCTATGCCTTTGATATAGATGAATATACAAAAGAAAGAGGCTTCCACAGAGATTACCGGGAAAATGTACCCGGTAAAATCGTAGAAACCTTTAGTGACATGTTAAGAGCCATAGAAAACCATGACTATGAATATGAGAAAGTAAAAATTTATCAGGCTAATAATTTTGACCACGTAGATTCACATGCCTGTGACAGAATTATAGATTTTATTATCTGTGGTAAAAATGTATTCTGACGTATCCTCAATAAGTACGTTTAAAGCTTGCCACATCTTCTTTAAAATGCTCCAGCAACTCATGATAAGGCTGGGCATTTTTTAATTTGCCACCAGCCTCCTTCTCTCCCAAAAGTTTCTCCAGGTCCTTTATTCCAAGCACTGCATTGTCCTTATAATTATTACTAAGATCAACCTTTATCTGATTTACGATAGCATCTAATTCCTTATCCTGACCTGATATATTCTTTGAAAATAAATTAGAAAAAAATCCCATATCAAATATCTCCTTATACCCAGTCGAAGCTTCTAGATACAGCCTTCTTCCAACCTTCAAGACGAGTATTTCTCTCTTCTTCAGAAATCTCTGGCTTATATATTCTGTCAATACTTATAACCGTACGAAGCTGATCCCTGGAATCCCAATAACCAACAGCAAGCCCTGCAAGAAATGCTGCACCCATTGCAGTACTTTCAAGACAGCTCGGACGAACAACCGTTGCTCCAATAATATCTGCCTGAGTCTGCATAAGGAAGTTATTAGCAGATGCTCCACCATCCACCTTAAGCTCATTCAGTTTTACTCCTGAATCCTTTTCCATAGCACTAAGTACATCACTAGTTTCATATGCTATAGATTCAAGTGTTGCTCTGATTATATGATATTTATTTACTCCTCTGGTTATACCTACAATAGTACCCCTTGCATACTGATTCCAATATGGGGCACCCAGACCTGTAAATGCAGGAACCACATAACAGCCATTGGAATCCTTAACCTTGGTAGCCATATATTCTGAATCCTCTGCACTGTCTATAAGACGCATCTCATCCCTAAGCCATTGAACAGAAGCTCCCGCAATAAATACAGATCCTTCAAGCGCATAATTAACCTTACCATCTATGCCCCAGGCCAGGGTTGTTACAAGACCATTTTTTGAAAATACAGGACTATCACCGGTATTCATAAGAAGGAAGCATCCAGTTCCATAGGTATTCTTTGCATTTCCCTTTTCCCAGCATTGCTGTCCAAAAAGGGCTGCCTGCTGATCTCCTGCTATTCCTGCAATCGGAATCTCTCTACCAAGAATATGCTTGCTGGCATTACCATATACAAAGCTGGAATCCTTTACCTCTGGAAGCATACATTCAGGAATATCCAGTTCCTTAAGAATATCCTGATCCCATTTTAATTCATTTATATTAAAAAGCATGGTACGAGAAGCATTTGAATAGTCTGTAACATGAACTCTTCCATGGGTAAGCTTCCATATAAGCCAGGTATCTACCGTACCAAAAAGAAGCTCTCCCCTATTTGCTCTTTCTCTGACACCTTCCACATTTTCAAGTATCCAGTGAAGCTTTGTAGCCGAAAAATAGGCATCTATTACAAGACCAGTTTTATTTCTAAATGTTTCTTCCAGACCTTTTTCTTTTAAGGAATCACAATATTCAGAGGTACGACGACACTGCCAGACTATTGCATTATATACAGGTTCTCCTGTTTCCTTATCCCATACAATAGTTGTCTCTCTTTGATTAGTTATTCCTATTCCCGCCACATCCTCTGCTGCAACTCCAGCCTTCGCTATTGTCTCAACCGCTACCCCCAGCATAGTAGACCAGATTTCATTTGCATCATGCTCCACCCAGCCTGGTTTAGGATAAATCTGCGTAAACTCACGCTGAGCCACAGAAATAATCTTACCATCATGATCAAAAAGAATTGCTCTGTTACTTGTTGTTCCGGCATCCAGTGCCATTATATATTTTGCCATATCAGCCTCCAATACTTATAATCATGTTTCTTACATATAACCTTCAAATATTTATGCTTCTCCTGCCCCAGCTTCTTCTTTTACTATTTCTTCTTTTATTATTTCTTCTTTTGATTTTTCTTCTACCTTATTCTCATCTTCCACCTTAGAAAAAAAGTTTTGTAAATCAATAATAGGTATAGGACGTGAATACTTATAACCCTGGAGATATGATGCATGCATATCTATACATCTATTCTCATCAACTTCATTTTCCACACCTTCATATAATACAGAGTATTCCATCTTGGAAAACATATCAGCAAGACTGCTTACCATACTCTTAGATCTGTCATTTGAATCACTTGCTATAACCAAGGAACGATCGAACTTTATAATATCAAATGGAAGCTCCATAATTCTTTCCATATTTGAGTAACCCGTTCCAAAATCATCCAGATAGAACATGATTCCTCTCTCCCTCAGTTCTTCTATTTTAGCCTTCATAAGCTTGAAATCACTTTCACTTCTTGACTCTGTGATTTCTATAGCCACCTTCTCTTCAGGTATACCACTTTCAAGTATTATCTTATGAATATCCTCAGTAAACTTCTCATCCCTTAGTTCAAGAACAGAAACATTTACTGATATACGATTAACATCATAGCCTTTGCTTAGCAGATGTCTTATCTCATCACAGGTCTTTTGAAGTATTATTTCTGTAAGAACATGTATATAACCATTTTCTTCTGCCAGGTGTATGAACTGGTCTGGAAATACAAGACCTAATCCAGGAAGCTTTAATCTCATAAGCGCTTCTGCTGTATCATATTTTCTTTTATTTATATTATATACAGGCTGACAATAAGCAAGTACTCTTGGATCTCGCAGATTATGTCTTCTATAAATATCACCTAGCTCTTCAAGTATAATTTCGTATTTATTAAATGCTGTAACGTCATCAGAATTAACTATATGAAT
>JAILGP010000028.1 GCA_024696635.1 Eubacterium sp.
TCTGTAATCGTGTATATCTTTATCGCTCAATTTTTTTCCTCCGTAAAAATATAAATGTGTTTTCGTATAAATACATATATAAAGTATTTAAATGAAAATTAAATATAAATGTTATTATAATGTAAAGATAATATAAGTTGCAACTTTTTTAATTGATTAAAATGTGATATATTTGTCACTGCTGGTACTTATTTAAGAATTAAAATGGAGATAAAAAAAATATGGTTAAGGTAATAGCTCATAGAGGAGCATCGGGTCTTGCAGATGTGGAAAACACATTGGAATCCTTTGAACTTGCTATAAATCTTGGTTGTGATATGGTTGAGTTTGATATAAGAAAAACTATGGATAATGTACTAATTGTTATTCATGATCCTGATTTTGAAGGTATTCCTGTTAAGGAACAGACATATCAGGAGATGGAAGCTAAGGCTAAAGAAAAAGGTTATCATATTCCCCTTGTTGAAGAGGTCCTTAAGCTTTGTAAGGGTAGGATATTTATGGATATTGAAGTTAAGGAAACGGGCTATGAATTCAGGCTTGTTAAACTCTTTAAAAAATATCTTGACTATAATGAGTATTCTGTTAAATCATTTGAAGATCCGGTACCATATAAAATAAAGCTTCTTGATCCCAATATCACAACTGGTCTTTTGCTTGGATATAATGAAGATACATTTCAAAGAAGGTTTAATGAGATATTCCCTGGAAGAAGACTTAAAGCCTGTAATGCGGATTTCGTTTCTCCTTACTGGATGCTTATGAGATTTGGTTTTCTTTTTAGAATGAGACATGCAGGATATCCTGTTTATGTATGGACTGTTAATAAAAAGAAGAGGATGAAGAAACTTATTAAGAAGAAGGGGCTTACAGGAATTATATCTGACAGACCTGATATATTAATTGATGTTCTTAAAAATAGTAATGATGCTTAATAATAGGGGGATAATATATTAGAAACGTATAAAAGCTTATTATTTCAATACATAAATTTGACGAAATTATCAAGCGATAATATATTTTTTTGGTCACAATTTGCATTGAATCGGATTGGATAGTAGGCTATAATTTATGAAACTTGTGACAAAGAGGATTTAAAATTGCTTAAAGAATATGGAAAATATATAATATTAATACTTGTATGCTCTATAATATGTCTTTCTGTTTCGGCAATTGTTACTATAAAACTTAGTAGTAGAATGGATACAGCTGAAGAGGAGACACGTCAAATTATTGCATCTGCAAGAAGAGAAGAGTCTGACCAATTGAGGGAATTGAGGGAAGAGGATAAAATTATAGAATTTAAAGAGCCTGTACAGATGGCTGAGACTACGGAGGTTGTTCTTGGTCAGGAGGCTGTTATAAATAATACACTTACTGATGCATCGGATAGTGATGATTATATTTATCAGTCTACATTTACTGATGCAGAGATGGCTTCTTTAAATGATGCTCCTGTGGATGAAGAAATACAAGAATCTAATATAGAAAAAAATGGAAAAACCGTATATCTTACATTTGATGATGGCCCATCAGACCATACAGATGAGATATTGGATATACTTGATGAATATGGAGTAAAGGCTACTTTTTTTGTTGTTGAAGAAGATGGTAGACATGCAAAGGAACTTAAAGAAATAGCAGACAGAGGTCATACTATAGGAATCCATTCTAAGAGTCATATATATAGTGAAATATATGCTGATATTGATTCCTTTAAGGCTGATGTGGAGGGCGTTCATGATTGGGTTTTAAGCGTTACTGGAATTGATACAAGATATTATAGATTCCCAGGTGGCAGCTCCAATAATGTTTCTCAGGTTTCTATTGGTGAGTGTATTGAATATCTCAAATCTGAGGGCTATGAATATTATGACTGGAATGCCATGAGTAAAGATGCTGAGAATTATTATCTTACCGCGGATGAACTTACTGAAAATGCAATGACATTTATCAGAGCAAATGAGGGGGATTCTATAGTTCTTTTACATGATCTTGATGAACATTATACAAGCGTTGAGTCTTTACCAGGTTTGATTGAGCAGTTGACTCAGGAAGGCTATAGTTTTGATCAGATTGATGATGATACATATCCTTTTCATCATTATATATCGTCAGATAATAATTAAAATGTGACGAATCACAAGAATTATTACAAAAATATAGATTTAGAATAACGGTTCGTTTTATAAAACGGGCCGTTTTTTTATAGCATTTATAATCTTATTGATTGATGAAATAATAAAAAAGATTTATCATATCATATGTGCCTTCTGTGTGAAAGGTTAGACTTTTTTAGATTTTTATCATGAGCGTGGGAAAATATAACGAAGAGAGTTAATAATGAAGAGAGTTAATTGTGAAGAGAGCTGATAATGAAGAGAGTTAATAATATACTGGACAATAAGGAATATCGTAAAAGGATTTTGGAGATAGAAGAATTGGAATTAAGCCGGGAATTCTGTGGCCATGGCTTTGAACATCTTCTAATGGTTGCCAGGCTTGGATATGCAATTCTTTTGGAAGATATGAATTATGGGAAAGAAACAATTGCGGATACATATGGATTGGATGAGGCTAAGGAGCTTATATATGCTTCTGCTTTATTACATGATATTGGACGTTATTCTACTTTAGAGATAGATATGGGGATGAATCATCGCGAATCCGGAATATATATAGCATCACCTATTATTAGGCAGGCTGGCTTTGATAGGCAGGAAGAAGAACTTATACTTGGTGCTATAAAAAATCATGGAACTATGTCTGAAAATCCAGGTTCTTTGGAAGGTATAATATTCAGAGCTGATAAAAAATCAAGAAATTGTTTTTCTTGTAAGGCTTATGATACATGTAATTGGCCAAAAAATCAGAAAAATAATAATATAGATATTTAAATTATTGGGGAGCTTTATGAATTATATAGAGGTAAGAAATTATATTAAAGAAAAGGAAAAATTAGGCAGCAGCTTTGGTACTGATAGTGTAAAAGAACTTTTAAGACGCCTTGATAATCCAGAAAAATGCGCTCCTGCTATACATATTGCTGGGACAAATGGAAAAGGCAGTATTATGGCATACGTGGAAGAAACATTTGTCAGAACGGGAATGATGGTTGGAAGGTATATATCACCAACTATTTATGATTATAGGGAGAGATGGCTTAAAAATAAGGAGTGGGCCAGTGAAGAGGATGTGGCCTGGGCTATTAGTATCGTAGCTGAAGCAACTGATGGTATGGTTGATGAGGGTTTAAATAGTCCTACGGCTTTTGAAATAGAGACGGCAGCTGCATTTGTCCTTTTTAAGAAATGGAAATGCGATATAATGCTTATAGAATGTGGCATGGGAGGAAGACTAGATGCCACAAATGTATTAGAAACTGATAAGCTGAGTGTTCTTGCTGCTATTAGTATGGATCACATGGAGGTTTTGGGAAACAGTCCTAGAGAAATAGCTAAAGAAAAGCTTGGTATAGTGAGAGATAAGTCTGTTCTTGTTACATATCCTCAGATTCCTCCGGTTATGATGGAGATATATTCTTATTGTAAAGAGCATAATGTAAAGTTGATTGAGGCTGATGTAGCTGACCTTATTATAAATGAAGAAAGCTTCTATGGATCATCCTTTACATATAAGGGCGAGGATTATGAAATATCTATTGGAGGAAGGTATCAGATTTATAATGCTATAACTGCTATAGAAATTCTTAAGTATTTTAAGGATGTCTGTGAAGAAGAAATATATAGTGGGCTTCTGACTACCAGATGGGAAGGCAGATTTACTCTTGTATCCAGTGATCCTGTTACCATTATAGATGGTGCTCATAATGAAGATGCCTGGTTAAGGCTTTCAAATAGTCTTGATAAGTATTTTACAAATAAGAAAATCGTTTATATAATAGGAGTGCTTGCTGATAAAGAATATGAAAAAATGGTTGATATTCTAGGACCTTCTATGGAATATGTATATGCGGTTCAGTCCGACAGTCCTAGAGCTCTTCCTGCAAAGGACTTATGTAAGGTTTTTCTTGATGCAGGTATTAAATCAGAGGCTTGCGATACTTATGATAAGGATATAGATTGTGAATTATCATCTTTTTCGGAGAATGAAGTGAGAGTGATATATTCTATAAAAAAAGCTCAGGAAATGGCTAAAGAAAAAGGACTTCCTCTGGTTATAGCTGGAACTTTATCTATTACAGGTCAGGCTATTAGATATTTTAAATCAAATATGGATATTTAAATATTATTAAGGAATTTACTATGGATACAATTAAACTGGATAAAATAAAAATTTATGCATTTCATGGAGTCTTTGCTGAAGAAAAAAGAGAGGGACAGGAATTTTATGTTTCTGTAAAAATGGGGCTTAATCTAAAAAAAGCTGGAACCTCTGATAAATTGAATAAAACTATTAATTATGCAGATATTGCAGATATAGTGACGGCTACATTTACAGAATCATCATATGACTTAATTGAAGCTGCTGCGGAAGCTGTTGTGGAAGCTATTTTAATGGCTAAGAAAGAAATCCAGAGGGTGACAGTGAGGGTTAGTAAACCTAATGCTCCTATTGATGCGGATTTTGAAGATGTATATGTTGAAATAACAAGATCCAGACATACTGTATATATGGGACTTGGTTCAAATCTGGGGGATAGAGAAAGATATCTGGAAATGGCTATAGAAGAACTGAGAAGGGATTCTAATATAGAGGTGACCAAGGTTTCTTCTTTTATAGAAACGGAGCCTTATGGGCCTGTAGAACAGCCTAACTTCCTTAATGCTGTAATAGAAACATCTACAACTCTTGAGGCGGATGAATTACTTGATATTATTCATGATATAGAGAAGGAAGCGGGAAGGGAAAGAATCATACACTGGGGACCAAGAACTCTGGATATAGATATTCTTCTTTTTGATGATGAAATTATAAATACAAGGAATCTTACTATTCCCCATCCTGAAATGCATAAAAGAGAATTTGTTCTTAGACCTCTTAGCGAGATAGCACCTCATGTATATCATCCAGCGCTCAGAATGAATGCGGTATCCATGCTTGAAGCGCTTAAATTCAGTGAATATTCTAGTGTTGACCATGTGGATACAGAAGATTATAAAGAAATTGAGGAGCTTTCTCTTAAAGGTAAGACTGTGGTTTATGCAGGCGTTCCTGGTGCTTATGCAGAGGAAGCTGCCATTAAATTCTTTGGCGGAAGTGTATCATATAAAAATGTAAAAAAATTCGAACAGGTTGTAGCCTCTGTAGCTGATGGTAGTTCTGATTATGGTGTAATTCCTATAGAAAATTCTTCTGCTGGTTTTGTAACTGGCAATTATGATTTTATAAGAACTGGTGGTGTTAAAATTATTGCTCAGGTAACTCTTGATATTAATCATTGTTTACTTGGTCTTAAGGATGCTGAAATTACAGATATTACAAAGGTTTATTCCCATCCTCAGGGAATAATGCAGTGTAAGGACTTTATAGATCAGAATGGCTTTAAGGCTGAGGGAGTAAGTAATACAGCCAGAGCCGCAGAAAGAGTGAGAGATGAGGGTATAAAAAGTCAGGCGGCCATTTCCTCGGAAAGAGCAGCTGATATTTATGGCCTTAAAATATTGGATAGAAATATTAATTTTTCTGATGATAATTCAACTAAGTTTGTTATACTTACCCGTGAAGAGATATTCTTAAGTGATGCTATTAATGTAAATATCTGCTTTACAACCCAGCATAAGGTTGGAGCTCTTTATGATGTAATGGGTATAATAGATAGAAATATGCTTAATATGACCAGTATAGAATCAAGACCTTCTTTGAAACATAAATGGGAATATTGGTTTTACGTTACATTTGAAGGGAAGCTTACAGATAGAAATGTAAAAAAAGCACTTAGGGAGCTTAAGGCTAACACTGATGAAATGATAGTGCTTGGTACATATTGATAAAATAATGATTGAAATTACGTTAGATATATTTATATGATTATGCTTGGTATAGAATGTTTTCGTTTTTTTTTTAATTATATATAATAAAAAAACCTATTGACACTTTATTGATTTTGTTGTAATATTCGGAAAGTGTGCTGTTGAAAGAAATTTCAGACGGCTTTATATGAAGTAGAGTATCCACTCTCACCTAGCATTTCGCGAATTAAGCGGACGGGTTAATTCTTTAAAATTTAATAGATAAGTTATGCTTATACATGATTTGGCAAAGATTGATTCTAGCTACATTTGATTATGTAGTTTATAAGAATTGTTTTGTACCCAAAATTGGCTTTATAGTCAATCTTTATTTTTATCGTATTTCTTATCTTTTTTGTTTTATGAAGTTATGTGGATACTGCTATGGTAGTATCCATTTTTTGTTATATTTATGGAGGGTAAAACAATAGACTACTTAATTAATGAACAGATTCGAGACAAAGAAGTCAGAGTTATCGGAGCTGAGGGAAATCAGCTGGGGGTAATGTCGATACAGGAAGCCCTTGAGATTGCTGATCAGGCGGAACTGGATTTGGTACGTGTTTCACCAAATGCTAAACCACCTGTATGTAAAATAATTGATTACGGAAAATTCCGTTATGAGATTTCCCGAAAAGAAAAGGAAGCTAAAAAGAAGCAGAAGATTGTTGAAATTAAAGAGGTACGTATTTCACCAAATATTGATGATAATGACCTTAACACAAAAACTAATCAGGCTAAGAAGTTTCTTGAAAAAGGCAACAGAGTGAAAGTAACTCTAAGATTCAGAGGTCGTGAACTTGCGTATGTAAATCAGAGCAAGTCTATTATTGATGGTTTTGCTGAGAAGCTATCTGATGTTTCAGTTATAGAAAAGCCAGCTAAGTTTGAAGGCCGTAGTTTTACTATGGTTCTGGCACCTAAATCAAGCAAGTAATAACTACTTATAAGGAGGAAAATGATATGCCAAAGTTAAAGACAAAGAGGGCCGCTGCTAAGCGTTTCAAGGTTACAGGTACAGGAAAGCTTAAGAGAAGTAAGGCTTATAAGAGTCATATCCTGACAAAGAAGACTACTAAGAGAAAGAGAAATCTTAGAAAATCTACTATGACAGATAAGACAAATGAGAAGAATATGAAGAAGATTCTTCCATATCTCTAAGATTTAACAAAATTAGATGGAACTTTGATTAGGAGGATAATGAAATGGCAAGAATTAAAGGTGGCGCTAATGCCAAGAAGAAGCATAATAGAACACTTAAGGCTGCAAAGGGTTATCGTGGAGCCAGAAGTAAGCAGTATAGAGTAGCTAAGCAGTCAGTTATGAGAGCAGAAGCTAGTGCTTTTGCTGGACGTAGAGAGAGAAAGAGAGAGTTCCGTAAGCTTTGGATCGCTCGTATAAATGCAGCAGCTAGAATGAATGATATTTCTTATAGCCAGCTTATGCATGGCCTTAAGACAGCTGGAGTAGATATGAATCGTAAGGTTCTTTCAGAAATCGCTATCAGTGATCCAGAAGGATTCACAAAGCTTGTTGAAGTAGCTAAGTCTGCTCTTGCATAAATAGTATTGAAATAGAATCTTTAATATAAAATATTGGATATATAATGTTTGTTGTTATGTTTATATTAAGAGTTTATTATATGCTGCAGTCTGTTTTCGGACGGATTGTAGCATTTTTTCTTTTAATATATATTTTGTTTGAAAGAGTATTACGTCTTGATTGGTCTTTGTTTACATGTTGAATTTATATATGTTAAAAATTTTTGAAATTTTTAAAATTTTTGATTGCATTATTATTTGATAAGTGATATTATATGCAAGTCGCATAAATTTAATATGCTTTAAGCGGGAGTGCTGGAATTGGCAGACAGGCTAGACTAAGGATCTAGTGTTGGCAACGACGTGTGGGTTCAAGTCCCATCTCCCGCATAATTTGAAACAGGTGACGATTCGCCTGTTTTTTTAAGTCTATATACCATAATTCTTATAAATGTTTACACTTATATACTGGTATCTATATTCTTGAATAATAATCATAGCATGGGAGTGTCGATAATGGGTTTATTTGATTTGTTTGGTAAAAAAAAGAATGAAAGTTCGTTTGAGGTTTTTCCTGATGTTAGAGATTATAAGCTTTATTATTTTTTGAAGATGGATTCTATTAATGTGATAAAATCAAGAATGTCTGAATATCATGTGATGTATGGTGGTGATATGCCTTTTTCTATGGAACTTTACGAATGGAAGGATACATCCTGGTATTGCTTAGGTATTAGTATAGAATCGGATAAAACTAATGAACTTCCTATGTGGCATTATTTTAATCTTTTGTTATGGTTAAGTACTAAAACTCAGTCTATGTTTGCTGTTGCTGTTCCTGTACATTCGGGAATGACTCCGCTTTATGCTGAAACAAATATTAGTGATTCCTTAGGCTCTACTTGTATGGGGATTTCGAATGGTAATAATTTTATTTGTGATATTCCAGATAAGAAGGTACAATGGTTGCAAGGAGTGAATAGAGGGTTTGATTATTATCAATATATTAATGACAGATTTGGTGTGGATATAAGAGATTTGCGTAGTAATTAATATGAAAGTCATAGGTTTTTCTGGCCTATGACTTTATTTTTTTTCTCTTTTAATATATTTTTACCTTATTTTTGTCGATTAAGTAATATTAATATTTAAAATATAGTATCATTTATGATTATAATTTGTTACAATTAATATGAGTTTGTGAATGTGTTTACTTAAATAATGAGTGGATATTGTGAAATTTACTTAAATAGGGTAGGTGTTTTAAAATGGATGAGGGTGCGTGAATATATGGGAGATAGAAAAGAAAAATATTTGACTTTTGTGGAAAAACTTGTAAATCTTACTCATTCTGAGCCTTTTGATAAAGAATCTTATGTGAGGCTTATTAGTGATATATGTTTAGAGTACAGGATTGCCAAAGGAGATACGGAATTTTATGCTACTCTTTTGATGGAAAAACGAGGTGTAGGAGAGGCTTTTTGTGACTATGACAACGGGAAGGCAGCTAAAGTTCTTGCTAAGGTTCGTATTGTTTCTGATACTAAAGCTGTAGTGATTGGTACTTTATATTGCGAAGATGGAGACGAGGAACGTTCGCCGGAAGAAATGGATGAAATATATACAATGCTTAAAATTATTATAGGCTTTGTATCTCGAAAGAGACTTCTTCGTATATTGGAAAGCTTTGGCTTTATGGATTCGGAAGGTTACAGAAATTTAAGGGCGCTAAACAGATATCTTGATGTGGAAAATACTGAAAATGGTCTGGGTGGAAAAGTTGCATTTCATATTGATCTTCATAATTTTACTATGGTTAATAAGGATATTGGCCGTCAAAACGGTAACATTGTTCTTTATAGATATTATAGTAAGCTTCAGGAAGTTATTGGGGATACTGGTATTATAATACGTCTTGGCGGAGATAAATTTGTTGGAATATGTGATCGAAGCGTAAAAAGAGCCGTTTTCGATGTCTTTTCTGGTGCAGTAATTACCTATGATGACGAAAAAAATAAAAGGATTAAGGTTTCTGCTGCTGCGGGAGTTTTTATGATTCCTAATCCTTACATGTATAATGATCCTGGTGATATTATGGACAAAATTATGATTGCTAGTAATATAGCTAAGAATAATTCTGGAGATAGTATCGTTGTGTTTAATGAAAAGATTAAGGAGTCAAAGAACCATATAAAGAGGGTGCAGTTGGATTTTAGAAATGCCCTTGTTGAAGAAGAATATGCGGTTTATTATCAGCCTAAGGTGGATATAGATACTAAAAAGGTTATGGGGGCAGAAGCTTTATGTCGTTGGATAAAGAATAATGAGGTTATACCACCTATAAGCTTTATACCTATTCTTGAGCTGAATAATGATATTTGTGACCTGGATTTTTATATGCTTGAGCATGTTTGTATGCATTTAAGAAGGTGGATTGATGAGGGGCGTGAGGTTGTAAGGGTTTCTGTTAATTTTTCTAGAAAACATTTGGCTGATATTGACTTCCTTCCTCATATAGTTTCTATAGTTGATAAGTATAATATTCCTCATGAGTATATTGAGGTTGAGCTTACTGAAACAACTACGGACGTTCTCTTTAGTGATTTAAGGAGAGTGGTTTGTGGGCTTCAGGAAATTGGGATTTGGACAGCAGTAGATGACTTTGGAGTTGGCTATTCATCTCTTAATCTTATCAAGGATATTCCGTGGAATGTTCTTAAAATAGATAAGAGTTTTGTCCCTAAGGATACAGAGTCTGAAGATAGCATTTCTAATAAGATGTTTAAACATGTTGTGGCCCTGGCTAAGGACATAGGAATTAATTGTGTTGTAGAAGGTGTAGAGACTGTATCTCAGCTGGATGTGCTTAGAAGAAATGGCTGTAATATAGCTCAGGGTTATTTCTTTGACAGACCCCTTCCGGTAGAAGAATTTGAAAACAGACTGGATATGAAAGTTTATCAATAATTTTTGGA
>JAILGP010000029.1 GCA_024696635.1 Eubacterium sp.
TCTTAATTTATATTTTTATTGATATTTTACATTTATTTCAAATTGATAATAATTATTATTATGCTATTATATGTAAGTATTTAATTTATTCTTTTTATATTATTTAGTAAGGAAATATTATGAAGATACTTCTGGCCCCACTTGAGGGCATAACAACTTATATATATAGAAATGCTCTTAATAAGTATTATGGCGGTATTGATAGATACTATACTCCTTTTCTTACTGCGACCCATCTTAAGGGGAGGGAGAAAAGGGATGTACTTCCTGATAACAATCCAGGAATTGATCTTGTACCTCAGATACTTGCAAATGAAGCAGATACATTTCTCAAAATAACATATCAGCTGTCCCTTCTGGGTTACAGGGAGGTTAATCTTAATCTTGGCTGTCCATCGGGAACCGTTATTTCTAAAAACAGGGGAGCGGGATTTCTTCAGGAGCCAAAGGACCTGTATAATTTTCTGGATGATGTCATTGATAAAATGGAGGGCATATCCCTATCCATTAAAACCAGAATAGGAATGGAATTTTTATCTGAATGGGAAGACCTGATGAATGTTTATAAGGATTTTCCATTATCTGAAATTATTATTCATCCACGACTTAGAAATGAGTTTTATAATGGAAATGTTCATATAGACCAGTTCCTAAGGGCCTTTGATATAATTCCTGAAAGCACAAATATTATATATAACGGGGATATAAATAGCATTTCCCACCTAATTCAGGTTTTAAATGCTATAAAAGAGGTTAACCCTGATTATATTGAAAGAGATAATTTCTCAATCATGGTGGGACGTGGTATCATAAGGAATCCAGAGCTTGGATCTATACTTAGTAAAGCTGAAATACCTGATTTACTAGATCCTATTAATAAAGAGATTAATTCTTCTCTTCCTAAAATCACTGATAAGAAAAAATTTAAAGCCTTTATAAATGAAATCACAGAAAATTACCAGGATGAAATGTCAAATGAAAAGCATGTGGTAATGAAAATGAAAGAGCTATGGATATATTTTGCTGATGGACTAAGACTAGACCCTAAGCTTTTAAAGGAAATATTAAAGACAAGCAGACTGGCAGAATATAAATCAATAATTCAAATGGTGTAATAAAACATGATATAAAAACCAGATTTAAAAACAGAATTTAAAAACAGGCTTCACTTAAATACGTGAGCCTGTTTTTTGATTTAAACGTTCCCGACGGGAATCGAACCCATAGCTAGCGCTTAGGAGGCGCTTGTTTTATCCGTTAAACTACGGGAACATGTTATTTTTAAATTATTTAAAAATTTAATAAAAATCCTCTATTCACAAGTAAGCCGTAAATAGAGGTTTTCGAGAGGCGACTGCAGGATTCGAACCAGCGATCAGGGAGTTGCAGTCCCACGCCTTACCACTTGGCTAAGTCGCCTAAATATAAATATTTATTTTGCTAAGCAGAACAACAAAGCTTAGTAGCTCCCCGAGTTGGGCTCGAACCAACAACCCCTCGGTTAACAGCCGAGTGCTCTACCATTGAGCTATCGAGGAATAATTTTTATTTAAATCATATTTTATCAGACTTAAACTCTTGCTATGCTATAAACATATGCAGATCGGAGATGGAGGGATTTGAACCCTCGCGCCGCTACAAACGACCTATACCCTTAGCAGGGGCACCTCTTCAGCCACTTGAGTACATCTCCAAGCTGAAATACCACTGTCAATAAGTATTCTGATCAAATCAACCAGACACCAACCAACCATATTTCTCACGTTTCCGAAAACGCTTACTTATAATATCATTTCAAAATTCTTATGTCAAGGTCGTGTTTAATTTATTAAGCACTTTTTTCTTATCTGCACTCCATAAAGGAGCAATTAGGGTTTTTTTTGCCCCATCTCCCGTCATTCTATGAATTACCATATCATCTGGAAGCTCTTTTATACATTTACCTATAAGATTCACATACTGATCCATGGTCATACATTCAAATTTTCCTGCTTCGTAGTCCTTAGCAAGGTCTGTTCTCCTTATCACATGAAGCAACTGAAGCTTAATACCCTGAACACCACTCTTTCCCACATATCTTACCGTTTCCAGCATATCTTCTACATCTTCACCTGGAAGCCCCAATATTACATGGGTTATAACCTCTATATTTCTATCCCTCAAATCCCTTACTGCCTTATCATAAACAGCAAGCTCATAACCTCTTCTAATATACCTTGCACTTTCTTCATGTATAGTCTGAAGACCAAGCTCCACCCAAACAGGTTTTATTTGATTAAGTTCATCAAGAAGATCAATAACATTTTCAGGAAGACAATCAGGTCTTGTAGCAATGGATATAGCAACCACCTCTGGATGATTAATTGCCTCCATATATAGCTTCCTTAATTTCTCAACAGGACCATAAGTATTAGTAAAAGCTTGAAAATATGCAATAAACCTGCCCTTTTCTCCCTCATTTTTCTTAGGAAGCTTATTTATTATACGTTTTTTACCATTTTCAATCTGCTGACTGATAGATAAAGAAGCATCCTCAGCAAAATCACCCGAACCATATCCCGAACAAAAAATACAGCCCCTGGTATCTATAAGACCATCCCTATTTGGACAAGTAAAACCACCATTAATAGATATCTTATAAACCTTACCACCAAAACGATTTCTCAGATACTCATTCAATCTAATCAAATCATCACTCCCATTTTACCAAAAGGGTCAGACCCCAATGGTAAATTTGCCAAAAGGGTCAGACCCCTTTTGTAAATTAGTTTTCCTCCAGCATCATGCTTATTATTACATCTGTATCAGACAGGAAATACCATTTTCCGCCACTTTTGTAGCAATATCTGGTTAATGTTCCTGTTTTGTCATCAACACCACCAAGGGTATAATTAACTGTAAAATTAACTTTGCTTATTTTAGAAACCTTTATTTTTATACCATACAGACTTTCAACATTTTCCATCATACTATCAGCATATCTATCATCAAGAGATTCCTGAGAAATTATCTCAACATCTGAATAGGTGGCACCTGATTGCATGGTAAATGCATCTGCAATAATCTGATCAAGATTATTACCCTTTACTGAATCCTGTGTATAACCCTTGCTCCATTTACTTGTATAACAGCATTTTTTATAAAGCCTTGCATCCTCTTTGGATACTGCCTTATAGTAATTATTAAGTACCTGTTTTTGAGACATATATCCTGGTGTTAAAAATGCATATATTGCAAATGCAATTAAAAGAGCTAATATAACTATACCAGCTATAATAAGTACCTTAGGACCATTACCTTTTTCACTTACATAATCTTTACTTCTATCTTCAGACATACAACTTCCCCACTGATCTAATGTCGTTTAAATATCAAAAATCTTATTCTTAAGTCAAATTCTTAAATTTTTTTGTTGTTTCTATATATTTTTCAGATAATCCTCTGCTGCTGTTTCATAAAGGTTATTACCCACTGTATCTATTATAACAACAACCGGAAGATCCTTTACTGTAAGCTTTCTTATAGCTTCAGTTCCAAGATCATCATAAGCTATAACCTCTGACTCAATAATTCTTTTAGAAAGAAGCGCACCAAGTCCTCCAATAGCAGCGCAATAAATAGCTCCATTTTCCACAATGGCCTTAACAACCTCCGGGCTTCTCTTTCCCTTACCAATCATTCCTTTAAGACCCTTACTAAGTAAAAGAGGAGTATATTTATCCATTCTACTTGAAGTAGTAGGTCCGGCTGAACCTATAACCTGTCCAGGTCTTGCTGGTGTAGGACCAAGATAATAAACAAAGCTTCCATCGATATCGTAAGGAAGATCTTGTCCCGCCTCAAGTGCTTCATACATTCTTTTATGAGCAGCATCCCTTGCTGTATAAATTGTTCCACTTATATATAACATATCTCCAGCACGAAGTTCTTTTATTTCCTCGTCACTTGTCGGAAGCGTAATATTTCTATTCATAGCTTATTTAATCCTTAATCTATAAAATAATGATTTTAAATAACAACCGATTTATGTCTATCCACATGACAACACATATTTATAGCAATAGGAAGTCCAGCTATATGTGTTGCATAAGTCTCTATATTTACAGCGAGAGCAGTAGTTTTACCACCAAGTCCTGCAGGTCCTATTCCCAGACTATTAATAGATTCAAGAAGCTCTTTCTCTAAATCAGCAATATGAGGAAGTGGATTATGACTTCCAGGTTCTCTAGTAAGAGCCTTCTTAGCAAGCTTGGCCACTAACTCAAAATCTCCACCAATTCCAACTCCAAGAACAAATGGAGGACAGGCATTTGGACCAGCATTCTTAGCTGCCTCAATAACCTCTCTCTTGACACCCTCTACTCCATCAGCCGGCTTGAGCATAACAAGACGACTCATATTCTCACTACCAAAGCCCTTAGGAGTAATAGTAAGCTTTAACTTATCTCCTGGAACTATATCATAATGAATTATAGCTGGAGTATTATCCTTTGTATTTTCTCTTATAAGAGGATCCCCAACTACAGATTTACGAAGATATCCATCTGTATATCCACGTCTTACACCTTCATTGATAGCATCTGTTAAAGAACCACCAGTAATATGAACCTCCTGTCCTAACTCAACAAAGAATACCGCCATGCCAGTATCCTGGCATATTGGTATTCTATCTTCATTAGCTATCTTCATATTATCCTCAAGCTGATTTAATATTTCCACAGCAAGAGGTGCATCTTCGCTTTCCTTTGCAGCACTGATGCACTTAACTGTTTCATCTGATAATCTGAGATTAGCATCTATACACATATCACTCACAATACTTATTATCTCAGAAACATCTATATCTCTCATCAAATAATCCTCTTATTAATTACAGATTTGACTATAAAAGATAGTCATCCTTTTCGCCCTTACCTTTTCTGCTGTAAAGTCTCCAGTTATTAATTTTCACTGCTACATAAAATACAAATAATATAACAACGATAACTGCCAGCCAGTAGGCGATAGCGATGAGGACATTTTCAATACTTCCTGTGTTAGATAAGGTACTTATATTCTCTTTAAGCTCTCCCATATCTACATCCTCCAAATTTACTAATTATTTGAATCATCAGAATTATTAGCTGAATTATCAGAAGCAATATTTGAACTATTATCAGAATCACTTGATGAATCTATTTCTGTAACAACCTCTGATTCAATATCATTATCCTCTGAAATGTTATCTAATGTATCTGAATTATCTTTAATACTATCTATATGACCAATTGTATTATTATCATCATCAACAAGCTCTTTCTGACGAACCTTGGCAATAGTCTTAACTATCTCACCTTCACGAAGATTTATAAGCTTAACACCTGAAGTAATACGGCTATAGGTTGATATCTGATCACATCTAAGCTGAATAATTATACCTTCTGTGGTTATAAGCATAACCTCATGATCTTCATTTACAGCCTTAACACCAACTACATGACCAGTCTTCTCTGTAATCTTATAACACTTAAGACCCTTACCACCACGGTGCTGAAGAGTAAATTCATCAATAGATGTCTTCTTACCCATACCATTTTCAGTAACAATAAGAAGCTTCTCACCCTGAGTATTCATCTGCATACCAACAACTTCATCCTCAGTATCTATATTCATACCTCTAACACCCATAGATGCACGTCCAGTACTTCTGATATCTGTATCCTTAAATCTAATACACATACCATTTCTTGTTACCATGAATATATCTCTCTTATCATCAGTTGTCTTAACCTCGATAAGTTCATCATCTTCCTTAATGGTTATACCTATAAGACCATTCTTCCTTATATTCTTGTAATCCATCTGAGGAGTCTTCTTGATCATACCTGATTTTGTAACCATTATGAAATACTTATTCTCAGTAAAATCTCTAATAGGTACAACAGCAGAAACATGCTCACCACCATCCAGCTGAAGAAGGTTAACCATAGCCACACCTCTGGCTGTTCTTCCCGCTTCTGGAATCTGGTAAGTACGCAGCTTAAATACCCGACCCTTATTCGTGAAGAATAATATATAATTTAAGGTCGTAGTCATAAGAAGATCTTCTATGAAATCATCCTCAACTGTCTGAATTCCCTTGATTCCCTTACCACCTCTGTTCTGAGAATGGAAATTATCAACAGACATTCTCTTAATATATCCAAAATGAGTCATAGTAAGAACAGCTGGTTCATCATCTATCAGATCTTCATCTGTAAAGTCATCAACAGCCTGACCAATCTTTGTTCTTCTATCATCTCCATACTTTTCTGCTGTAATAACAAGCTCTTCCTTGATAACTGAAAGAAGCATCTTTTCATCAGCAAGAATACTCTTTAAGTAAGCTATTTTCTCCTGAAGCTCCTTATATTCTGCCTCAAGCTTCTCTCTTTCCAGACCTGTAAGAGCACGAAGTCTCATATCTACAATAGCCTGTGCCTGAGCTTCTGAAAGACCAAATCTTTCAATCAGTTTTTCCTTGGCCTCATTTACATTTGAGGCAGCTCTTATTATTCTTATAACCTCATCGATATTATCAATAGCAATAAGGAGACCCTCTATGATATGGGCTCTCTTTTCAGCAGCAGCAAGTTCGAATTTTGTTCTTCTTGTTACTACATCCTCCTGATGCTTTATATAATACTTAAGCATATCAATAATAGGCATAACCTTTGGCTGATTATTAACAAGAGCCAGCATTATTACGCCAAATGTATCCTCAAGCTGTGTATGCTTATAAAGGTTGTTAAGAAGAAGATTTGCATTTACATCATGACGAAGCTCTATAACAATTCTCATACCTTCACGTGAAGACTCATCGCGAAGATCTGTTATACCATCAATACGCTTTGTCTTAACCAGATCAGCAATCTTCTGAATAAGAAGAGCCTTATTAACCATATAAGGAAGTTCAGTAACAACTATTCTCTGCTTATTCTTGCCCATAGGCTCAATATTAGATATAGCTCTTACTCTGATTTTTCCACGACCAGTTCTATAAGCTTCCTCAATACCTCTTCTACCAAGTATCTCAGCACCAGTTGGGAAATCAGGACCCTTAACTATGTCCATTATCTCTTCGATATAGGTTTCTCTATCCTCTTCAATTCTGTTATCAATTATCTTAACAACAGCCTCTATAATTTCTCTTAAATTATGAGGAGGTATATTAGTTGCCATACCTACAGCTATTCCAGATGTACCATTAACCAGAAGATTAGGATAACGTGCAGGAAGAACTACAGGCTCCTTCTCTGTCTCATCAAAGTTAGGAATAAAATCAACAGTATCCTTGTTGATATCAGCCAGCATTTCCATGGAAATCTTAGTAAGCCTTGCCTCAGTATATCGCATGGCAGCGGCACCATCACCATCCATAGAACCAAAGTTTCCATGACCATCAACCAATGGATAACGAGTATTCCATTCCTGAGCCAGCTTAACAAGAGCATCGTATATAGAAGAGTCACCGTGTGGATGATACTTACCCATAGTATCACCAACTATACGGGCACATTTACGATGAGGCTTATCTGGTCCGTTATTAAGTTCAATCATGGAGTAAAGAATACGTCTCTGTACAGGCTTAAGACCATCCCTTACATCTGGTAATGCACGGGAAGCTATAACTGACATAGCATAATCTATATATGAATTCTCCATGGTTTTCTTAAGATCTACTTCCTTCACATCATCGTGAGGTTTATCAAAGATCTCGTTGTCATCCATAGTTGTTCTCCTTATCTATTTTCAATCTATTTTCTATCTAAACTCAAACTATTCTCAATCTATTCTAAATTTTTCAATCTATTTTTATTCTATTCTTAAAACTAATCATTAACGATTTAGATATCCAGATTCTTAACAAACTTGGCATTATCTTCTATGAACTTCTTACGAGGTTCTACATTATCACCCATAAGAACGTTAAATGTAAGATCAACCTCTGATTCATCTTCTCCATCCATAGAAACTCTGAGAAGTACTCTCTTAGCAGGATCCATAGTTGTATCCCAAAGCTGGTCAGCATCCATCTCACCAAGTCCCTTATATCTTTGAACCTTATTATTCTGATCACGACCTACTTCATCAATTATTGAAGCAAGCTCTTCATCACTATAGGCATACCAGAATTTCTTATTCTTCTCTAACCTGTAAAGAGGTGGCTGAGCCAGATATACATGACCCTGACGAATAAGATCAGGCATAAATCTATAGAAAAATGTAAGCAAAAGTGTTGCTATATGAGCACCGTCTACGTCGGCATCAGTCATGATAATAATCTTGTCATAACGAAGCTTCTCTATATCAAAGTTTTCATGAATACCTGTACCGAAAGCTGTAATCATAGCCTGGATTTCTTTATTCTCCATAATATGATCAATACGAGCCTTCTCAACATTAAGAATCTTACCTCTAAGAGGAAGTATAGCCTGAGTTGCTCTATTACGAGCAGTCTTAGCAGAACCACCGGCGGAATCTCCCTCGACTATATAAATCTCACAATTCTTAGGATTCTTATCTGAACAATCAGCCAGCTTACCAGGAAGTGACAGACCATCTGATAACATATTCTTACGTGTAGCATCTCTTGCCTTACGAGCTGCAATACGAGCTCTCTGAGCATTAATAGCCTTATCTATAACAGCCTTGGCTACAGATGGATTCTGCTCCAGGAATATTACTAGCTGCTCATTGAGAAGTGATTCAACTGCAGTTCTTGCAGGTGCATTTCCCAGCTTCTGCTTAGTCTGTCCTTCAAACTGAGGATCTTCGATTTTAACACTGATTACTGCAGTAAGTCCTTCACGTAAATCTTCACCTGAAAGATTATCATCCTTATCCTTTAACATCTTGCTATTACGGGCATAATCATTAAATACCTTTGTCATAGCTGATCTAAAGCCTGTAAGGTGCATACCACCCTCAGGAGTAATTATATTATTAACAAAAGACTGTACCATCTCATTAAATGAATTATTATGCTGAAGTGCTACTTCAACATATATTCCTTCTCTTTCACCCTCACAATAAATAACCTTATCGTAAAGAGCTGTCTTATGACGGTTAAGATATTGTACGAATTCCTTAATACCACCTTCATAGTGGAAAGAGTCAGACTGTGGTGTCCACTCTTCTAATTTCTTATCAAAATCTTCCTGACTTTCATCCTCACTCTTAACAGGAGGTCTCATATCTGTAATAGATATTTTAAGTCCCTTAGTAAGAAATGCAGTCTCTCTCAGTCTTACCTTAAGAGTATTATAATCATATATAAGGTCATCAAATATTGTTCCATCTGGTTTAAATGAAACCTTTGTTCCTGTTCCCTCTGATGAACCTACAACCTTAAGGTCATAGCATACATTTCCTCTTTCATATCTTTGCTTATATATTTTTCCATCTCTGGAAACCTCTACTTCAAGCCAGTCTGAAAGAGCATTAACTACAGATGAACCAACTCCATGAAGACCACCAGATACCTTATATCCTCCACCACCGAATTTTCCACCGGCATGAAGTACTGTAAATACGACCTCAACAGCTGGTCTTCCCATTTTTTCCTGAATTCCAACAGGAATACCACGACCATTATCAACTACGGTAATGGAATTATCTTCATTTATTGTTACACTGATTTCACTACAATAGCCTGCAAGAGCTTCATCTACTGCATTATCAACTATCTCATAAACGAGATGATGAAGACCACGGGAGGATGTACTACCAATATACATTCCTGGTCTTTTTCTTACAGCTTCAAGTCCCTCTAAGACCTGTATTTGATCAGCACCATATTCAGCTGGTGCCTCAGTTACACTAATTTCCGCTTTATTGATATTGTTTTCTTCCACAGAAGACCTCCTAGCTTATACTTCCATTAACAACCCTATATTTTTTATCAATACTAACACTCTTTTTTATAAAATCATCATAGCCTGTACAGGTTATGATTGTTTGTATCCCCTGAATATAATTAAGAAGAGCATCTCTTCTCTTGCTATCAAGTTCAGACATTACATCATCCAGAAGAAGGATTGGACTATCATTAATGACATCCTTTACAAGTTCTATTTCTGCCATTTTAAGAGAAAGAGCAGCTGTTCTCTGCTGTCCCTGAGATCCATAAACTCTGACATCAATATCATTTATTATTATCCCAAAGTCATCTCTATGAGGACCAGTCATAGTAGTGGTATTTTTTAGCTCTATTTTTCTCTTACTTTTAAGAACATTTTCAAAATCTTCTTCTTTTACATTTGGTTCATATTTTAAACTAATAATTTCTTTATCAGATGTCAGACCCTTATGAATACCTATTATCATATCATTCATCATTTTAATGAAATTGGATCTTTCTCTTATAATTGACCTGCCTGTTTCTATAAGCTGATCATCCCATATATCAAGACTATCCTCTAATTCAGGTTTAAAATATATCTGCTTAAGAAGACTATTTCTTTGTTCAAGTATATGATTATATTTAGCCAGATTACTGAAATATAATCTGCTGAGCTGACATAATTCTGAATCCATGAACCTTCTTCTTTCAGAAGGCCCCTCCTTAACAACTGACATATCCTCAGGTGAAAATATAACTATATTTATCATTCCAAAAAGCTCAATAGAACGTCTTATTGGTATTCCATCTATAGCTACTCCCTTTGGACGCTGTTTCCTAAGATTCACATCAACTCTATGGGAAACTTCTCTTTTTTTTATATTAGCTTTAATATAAGCTTCATTTTCTCCAAATCTGATTATATCTTTATCTCTTGCACCTCTATGAGATCTTGTTGTTGCTACAAGATATATTGCCTCAAGTATATTTGTTTTACCCTGAGCATTATCCCCATATAGTATGTTGATATGATCACTAAATTCTATACTCTGGAGCTCATAATTTCTAAAATTTTTTAAGGCAAGTGATTCTATATACATTAACTATTCATCTACCCTTATCTGATTTAACTATTTAATTAAACTATTTAAATTAACTTTTTAAGAATAAC
>JAILGP010000031.1 GCA_024696635.1 Eubacterium sp.
ACACACCTTAAGAAAGTGAAAAACTCTCTGGAACTTAAGACAAATGATGTAATGCGATATGCAGTTTATGAATAAGCTGTAAAATGATAATCTCCAAACAATATTCCTAAAACAATATTCTGCCTTGACCTTTCCCTTACGACAAAGTTTATACTAAGCAAAACTAAGTCGTTTTGGAGGTCAATATGAAGCAGGAACAGATAAAGAGAATGGAAGAAGCCATTGCAGCTGACTACACGAATATGGTTGGAATGGTGATAGTTAAAGATGGAGAAAAGGTTTATGAAAATTACTATAATGGATGCACTGATCAGTCTCGTATACATGTTTTTTCGGTGACAAAAAGTATTGTATCTGTTTTGATTGGAATAGCTATTGATAAAGGCTTGATTAAGAGTATAGATGACAAAGTCCTGGATTATTACCCTGATTATATAGTTAAGAGGGGAGAGAAAACCCTTCCGGAAATTCGAATCAGGGATATACTCACAATGACTGTGCCGTATAAGTATAAGTTTAATCCTTATACGAAGTATTTCACCAGTATGGACTGGGTAAAGTTTTCTCTTGATAAGATGGGCGGAAAAGGAAAGATAGGAGAGTTCAGATATGCTCCAATCATAGGACCGGATGTTCTCTCCGGAATTCTCGTGAAGGCAACAGGACAGTCTGTGCTGGAGTTCGCAAAGGAGAATCTATTCGAACCTTTAGATATAAATATAGAGAAGAGCATCACATTTCATAGTAAAGAAGAGCAGATGGAGTTTTATAAGTCCACCGATATGAATGGCTGGGTTGCAGATCCGCAGGGGGTAAATACTGCAGGATGGGGGCTTACCATATCGCCGGTTGATATGGCGAAGATAGGAAAGCTTTTCCTGAATAAAGGCAAATGGAATGGTGAACAGATTGTATCAGAAAAATGGGTTGAAGAGAGTACTACTGAACATAGCAGATGGAAAAAGATGAATCTTCCATATGGATATCTGTGGTGGATCGGAGAAGAGGGCGGCTATGCAGCTATGTGAGATGGTAGTAATATTATCTATGTCAATCCTGATAAGAATCTGGTGGTTGCAATCACATCACTTTTCTATCCTAGAGCAAAAGATAGAATAGACTTTATAGAGACATTCATTTTATAATACAAAGTGTGAATAGTGACGAAGGAGTTTTGTATGTTATCGATTGGAGAATTTTCGAATATATGCAAGGTTTCTACAAAGACTCTTAGGTATTATGCGGAAATAGGGCTTTTGGAACCAAGTGAAGTGAATCCGGAAAATGGATATCGCTATTACTCCATAGATCAGTTGGAGAAAATGCTTTTCATCAGCAGACTGAAGTCATATTCATTTTCATTGGATGAAATTAAAGAAATAGTGGAAGCTGATGCTGAGAAGAGCGATAAGCTATATACCGCATTTCTTAGGAAAAAACAGGAAATTGAAAAGCATCTTGAGTGTTATAATCAGATTCTTAATCAGCTGGATACGGATTTAAATGCGATAGAACAAGGTGAATCCATAATGTCATATATGGATGATATAGATGTACATCTGGTGGATGTTCCAAAGATGTGTATACTTTTTGTGAGAAAATCGATTCAGCAGGAAGACTTTCCTATGGAGTATGCACAGTGTTACGAGAAGCTGTTTAAGAGGATAGCAACAACGCGTCTCACTATGTGCGGCGCCCCTATGGTTCTGTTCCATAGTGCAGAATTTACACCAGCCGGTATGGATACTGAGTTTGCAATTCCGGTAAAGGAATATGTGACGGGCACGAGAGATTTTACTCCGGGTCTCTGCTTTAAGACAGTTGTGAATGGACCTTATACGGATCTTACTTCGGTTTATGCGAAGCAGACGGAGTGGGCTGAAAAAGAAGGGTATAAATCAAATGGTCCACTATTCGAAGTATACGTGACAGATCCATCTCAGGTTGCAAATGAAATGGAGAATATTACCGAGGTTTACTATCCGGTCAAGAAAAATTAAAAGTAAGTATGAAAGTTTAGGAGAACAGTAATATGCTAGATATTCTAATAGTGGAAGATAATAAAGAAATAGGTGGACTTCTGGAAACTTTTCTTAGAAATGAAAACTATGTAGTTTCTGTAGCAGATAGTGGAGAAAAGGCAATAAAGCTTTTCGAAACATATGGAGCTAAACTTGTAATACTTGATCTTATGCTTCCAGGGATAGATGGCTTTGCGGTTTGTTCGAAGATTCGTGAGACATCGAATGCTCACATCCTGATCGCCAGTGCTAAGACTGAGAAGGATGATAAATTAAAGGGACTTAATCTTGGAGCAGA
>JAILGP010000056.1 GCA_024696635.1 Eubacterium sp.
AATAAAAAGACACATGACACTGCCAAGATAAATCCATTGATCAGTTTCCTCATTAACAAATAACTCCTTACATTAAGTAATAAAACCTTATGAAAATCTCATTACATAGTTAGCAAAAAACAAACAATCGTCAATTTAGCCAAAAATCATCAATTTAATTTAGATATTTTTTTCTGTTTTGTTATTATACTTCACTTGGATAATTCTTTCAAGACTTAGACTTATTGAGAACCTTATCAACGATATCTTTCTAAAACTTAGTCAAAACACTTTATTCATTTAATAAAAATAGTATAAAATAAGAAATTTCTAAAGCCTAAAGTTCTATCATACCGGTTCACTAAACGTATCTGGATGTTCTGGATTAAATATCTCATTACAAGTCATTACTGTGACAAGGTTTTCTGTATCAGATAAATTTATGATATTATGAGTCCACCCAGGTATCATATGAACCGCTTCTATCTTGTCCCCTGACACTTCAAATTCAACGGTCTCTCCTGTATTAATATTACGTTCCTGAATAAGTCCATGTCCAGCCACCACTATAAAGAGCTCCCACTTGGAGTTATGCCAATGCTGCCCCTTTGTTATTCCTGGTTTACTTATATTAATAGACACTTGGCCACAATCCTCTGTATGAACCAATTCAGTAAAAGAACCTCTGTCATCTATATTCATCTTAAGTGTATATTTAAATTTGTCAGTAGGAAGATAAGTTAAAAACAAACTATATAACTTCTTAGCAAATGATCCTTCAGGCATCTTGGGCATCATTAAAGTTGATGGTTGTTCCTTGAATTGTTGCAATAAATCAACTATCTCCCCAAGGGTAACTTTATGAGTTATAGGTACACAACAATACTTACCTTTATCAGTAACAATTGTTTCTACACCATCAAATTCACAGTGTTTCTCTTTTCCCTCTAACAGATCAAACATCCCCTCTACCAGATCATCTATATAAAGAAGTTCCAATTCTGTTGAACGGTCATTAACTATGAACTCCTGATCATTAGCAACGGCCCAACAGAATGTTGAAACAGCTGAGTTATACTTTGGTCTGGAATGTCCCATAAGATTTGGAAAACGATATACGGCAACCTTTATACCATTATCCTCTCCATACTTAAAGAATAGGTCTTCTCCAGCCTTTTTACTTCTTCCATACTCTGAATCTCCAAATCTACCAGAAAGTGTAGCCTGAATTGAAGAACTAAGCATAATAGGTGCTTTACTATTATACCTTTTTAAAGTATCTAATAATTCACTAGCGAAACCAAAATTACCCCTCATAAAGTCCTCAGGATTTTCTGGTCTGTTAACTCCTGCAAGATTAAAAACAAAGTCAACCTTGGAACAATATTCTGCTAGTTCCTCCTTAGTAGAATCAATATCATATTCATATATCTGGTCGATTATTATTTGAGGCCTTGTTCTATTCTTATTATCTCTAATATTCTTAAGATTATTAACTAGAGCAGTTCCAACCATGCCCTTAGCGCCTGTTATAAGTATATTCATAATGTATTTTACTCCACATCCATATATTCACAAATAGGGTGCCAATCGACACCCTACAAGAAATCTTAATACTTTCTCCAGACCATCTTATTAACTACACCAACATAAGACTGGATTATCTTAACCACCTTATCGGATACATTTTCATCAACATAATCCGGTACCGGAATTCCATTGTCTCCATTCTTTACCATCTCAACTGCTGTATCTACTGCCTGAAGAAGTCCAACCGTATCAATTCCAGAAAGAATAAAGCATCCCTTATCAAGGGCTTCCGGTCTCTCTGTAGAAGTTCTTATACATATAGCAGGGAATGGATTTCCAACAAAAGTAAAGAAACTACTTTCTTCTGGAAGTGTTCCAGAATCAGATACGACTGCAAATGCATTCATCTGTAAACAATTATAATCATGGAATCCTAACGGCTCATGCTGTATAACTCTACTATCAAGCATAAACTTTCCATCTGATTTCATCTGTTCAAGTCTCTTACGGGAACGTGGGTGACAAGAATATAAAATAGGCATATCATACTTCTCCGCCATCTGATTGATAGCATTGAAGAGCGATAAGAAATTCTTCTCAGTATCTATATTTTCTTCTCTATGTGCTGATAGAAGTATATACTTTCCCTTTTCCAATCCAAGTTTTGAATGAACATCCGAAGCCTTAATCTTATCAAGATTCATTCTTAAGACTTCCGCCATAGGCGAACCTGTAACATAAGTCCTTTCTTTAGGGAGTCCACAATCCGCAAGGTAACGACGAGCATGCTCTGAATAAGCCATATTGACATCAGATATAATATCAACTATTCGACGATTTGTTTCTTCCGGAAGACATTCATCTTTACATCTATTTCCTGCCTCCATATGAAAGATTGGTATATGAAGTCGCTTTGCTCCAATAACGGAAAGACATGAATTTGTATCACCAAGAACAAGTACAGCATCCGGCTTCATCTCAGCCATAAGCTGATAGGACTTAGCAATGATATTTCCCATAGTTTCGCCAAGATCTGCACCTACAGCTTCCATATAAACTTCCGGATTTTCTAATTCTAAATCATGGAAGAATACTCCGTTCAAGTTATAATCATAATTCTGTCCAGTATGAGCAAGAATAGTATCAAAATACTTTCTACACTTCTTGATAACTGCTGCAAGTCTAATAATCTCAGGACGAGTACCGACAATTATTAAAAGTTTTAGTTTTCCATTGTTTTTCCAATCAGTCATAAATAATCATCTCCTACTTTACTTATGCTTCAACAGCATGTGGACGACCTTCCAATTCTTCTTTTACATAATCTGTAGACATTATTTTTTCTACAACACCATCTACATCTAATCTATTTGTATTATGACTTGTATATGCTTCATCGCCTTCTGTAGTTACTGTTCCTTCAACATAAAACTTATCATAGTTAAGGCCGCGTACATCAGGAGAAATACGGAAGTAATGCCCCATATCAGTACTTCTAAGTCGTTCCTCTCTTGTCATAAGTGTTTCATATAATTTCTCACCATGTCGAGATCCTATAATACGAGTTTCTGTCTCGCCAAATACCTTCATCACTCCCTTAGCAAGATCTCCAATTGTTGATGCATCAGCTTTCTGAATAAACAAATCACCGGGTTCAGCATGTTCAAATGCAAAGGCTACAAGATCAACAGCCTCATCAAGATTCATGAGGAAACGTGTCATATTCGGATCAGTAATTGTTATTGGTGCTTTTCTCTTTATCTGATCAATAAATAATGGAATAACAGAACCTCTAGAGCACATAACATTACCGTATCTTGTACAAGCGAGAACTGTACCACCTCTTTCAAATGCCTTCTGAGCTCTTGCCTGAACAACCTTCTCTCCTACTGCTTTTGTCATTCCCATTGAATTAATAGGATATGCAGCTTTATCAGTTGATAAGAATACAACCCTTTCAACCTTATTCTCAACTGCAGCAGTAATTACGTTATCGGTGCCGATAATGTTTGTTTTTACTGCTTCCATAGGAAAGAATTCACACGATGGAACCTCTTTTAATGCCGCTGCATGAAATACATAATTGGCACCATACAAAACATCACGTACGCTATCTATATTTCTCACATCACCAATATAAAACTGAACTTTTCCAGCATAATCAGGATAGTTAGCCTGAAGAATATGCCTCATCATATCCTGTTTCTTCTCATCGCGAGAAATAATACGAATCTCACTAATATTTGATGTAAGAAAATGTTTAAGAACAGTAGAGCCAAAAGATCCAGTTCCACCAGTTATTACTAATATTTTGTCTTTAAATGCTTCGTTTATTATCATATTCATTTCTCCAATTATCACATATAGTATATTAATTGCTATTGTATTTATTTCACTAAATGATATTTTATATTTTTGGTTTAAAATACTGGCTTATTACGAAAAATTTCAGACACGAAATTAATATAACTATATCTTCAAACCATTCATAACACATTATACCATTATAATGCTTCAATAATTAATTACATTTACATCCATGACATATACTCTTTGCCCTCCAAAATATCTGCTATTCTTTCGCAAGCATGTCCATCTCCATATGGATTACATGCATGACTCATCTTATTGTACTCTTCCTCATTCTCAAGAAGCAGCTTAAATGAGCTGTATATAATTTCTTCATCTGTTCCAACCAGTTTAAGAGTTCCTGCATCAATACCTTCTGGTCTCTCTGTTGTATCTCTCATAACTAAAACTGGTACACCATAGGATGGACATTCTTCTTGGATTCCACCAGAATCCGTAAGACATAAGAAACTCCGAGCCTCAAAATTATGACAATCAAAAACTTCAATAGGTTCAATAATATGTATACTATCACAACCACCCAATTCTTCCTCAGCAGCTTGTCTTACAATAGGATTCATATGGATTGGATATATAGCTTTACACTCAGGATGTTCACTTAAAACACGACGAATAGCTCTAAACATACGATGCATAGGCTCACCAAGATTTTCTCTTCTATGCGCAGTAATAAAAATCAACTTGCTATCTCCTACCCAATCAAGCTCCGGATGTGTATAATCATTTCGCACAGTATGTTGCATAGCATCAATAACTGTATTTCCAGTTATATATATATTCTCAGCCTTTCGCCCTTCTTTAATAAGATTTTGACACGATAAATATGTAGGAGCAAAATTATACTGAGCAACTATAGACACAACTTCCCGATTAAACTCCTCTGGGTATGGAGAATAGATATTATATGTTCTAAGTCCTGCCTCAACATGTCCAACTGGAATCCGAAGATAAAAACAAGCCAGTGCAGTAACAAAAGTTGTGGATGTATCACCATGTACTAGTACCACATCCGGCAGTTCTTTCTCCAAAACCTCCTTTATACCATTCAACACACCTGTGGTTATATCAAACAAAGTCTGACGATCTTTCATAATATTAAGATCATAATCTGGCTGAACATTAAATGTTTCTAAAACCTGATCAAGCATTTGACGATGCTGGGCTGTTACGCAAACGACCGTCTGGATAGCTGTTCTTTTCTTTAATTCATTAACCAGCGGACACATTTTTATCGCCTCAGGTCTAGTACCAAAAACCAGCATCACCTTTTTCATATTATTTTATCTCCCTTTTCTTATATATGATATACACCATCAAAATCACAAATATTATGGCAGTCAAGAACCACTTTCCCAACTAACTTAGACATACATTCTATAATCTCGTCATGTTTGACCATTATAACCACAAAATCAACTGCATTAAGAAATGTATCAAGACTGTGGTACTGGTTTTTTACAACATCCTTTTCAATAAAAGGATCATATACTTTTAATCCCGTTGCTAAATGGCGTTCTTGACTTTCAAGCAACTGTATTGTAGGAGATTCACGCATATCATCTACATTCTCTTTATATGTCAATCCATAAAGTCCAACTCTTGAAATATCATTCATCCCTTTTTCTTGCATAATTTCATAAATACGATTAAGTACAAAATCTGGCATACCATCATTTGTTTTCATAGACTCATCTATAACCTTTGCAAGAGAAGGATAATCGCCTACTAAAAACCACGGATCCACTGAGATACAATGACCACCAACCCCCGGTCCAGGCTGGAGAATATTTACACGAGGGTGCATATTGCATATTTTTATTATTTCATATACATCCATATTATCATGTCGGCAAATTTTAGCTAATTCATTAGCAAAAGCAATATTTACTGCGCGAAAAGTATTTTCAACCACTTTCGTCATTTCTGCTGTTTTAATATCTGTAACAACAATTTCACCATTACAAAATGAAGCATATAATTTTTTTATCTTTTCACCAATATTTATATTATCAGCCCCAATTGTACGATTGTTATTATATAACTCATAGACCATATTACCTGGAATAATACGTTCGGGAGCATGCACCAAGTGTATATCCTCACCAATAACATAACCAGAAGATTCAATTTCCGGACGAATATGTTTTTCTATTGTCCCTGGAGACACTGTTGATTCTATAACAATTACAGCCCCTTTAGGAGCAACTTTTAGTACATCTTTAACAGCTGAAACAACATAGCAAGCATCAACTTTTTTACTAAATTTATCATATGGCGTAGGCACAGATATAATATATGTATCTGTCTTCTGATATTCACTTGTAAATTTTATTCCAGCTTCTAAAGCTTCATGAAACAAATCATCCAAACCATCTTCTTTAAATGTTGTTTTTCCAGCATTCAGAGTCGAAACCAATTCTTTATTATAATCCGTTCCAACGACCTCAATCCCATGAGAACTTAACATAAGAGCAGTAGGAAGACCTATATAACCAAGTCCAATAACATTTATCATTTTTTTATTTCTCCTATTTCATTTTAATGTGTTATATTATAAAACATATAATAAATATATTTTGTTACGCATTTATCTTTTTTACAGCATCATCTACTATTTCTTTCATTAATAGTAGGTTATCTGTTTTTTGGTAATATATTAGCGATTGTTTTTTATAATATTCATATTGCAGTTCTATCTTTTCTAAGCCTTTTTTTATATCCTCAATTGAATTCCAATCAACACATACACCTATATCATTAATCGCTACAGTCTCAACAAGTCCTGGAACATTATTTGAAAGGGTTGGCACCCCATAGCAAGCATATTCATAAATCTTATTAGGTGCACAAAAAAGATTATTAAGCGAATTCTCCTGATAAATTGTTATACCAATATATGAGTTTCCAGTAATTTCCATATGTAATGGCGATTTAATATATCCTGTACAAATAATATTAGAATATATTTTTTTTATTTTTTCAATTTCCGCTTCACGATCAATATTACCAATAAGTACAAGTATATAATCTTTATTCATCGATTTTAATGCCATCGCCAAATTACATAGTTCAGGAGCATAATGAATATGACTAGCCTGATATACTATTGCTTTTTTTTCTTTAATCTTTGAAATTATGGTCTTTGTTTTTTCTATAGTTCCTTCATTCTTCATCGGTTCTATATCATAATAAGGTCTATTTGAAACTACATATGGAATATCACTCAATCCCCATTCAAATTTCATATACCTTGCTCTGTTAATTTCACAAGCTACTACTGATACTGCAGATTTTGAAATACTAATTATATTATTCAAATATATTCTATTTGCATGATCATACAGTTCTTTTACACAAAAAACATAAGGATACTTCTTAATAATACCCATAAGAGAAACTGCAGAATCACCAGTTCCAATAAAAATCAGGTCACCTTTTTTATAGTTTAATCTAAGAAATTTTTTAATTGAATATCTATACTTTAAAATAAATGAATATCCCTTTTCATTTCTATTTATCAGTTCATATGGTTTTATACCCTTTGATTCTAATAAAGAGTTAATGACATCAGTCGACTGTCCAAAAACAGGTATCACATCATATTTTAATTTTTTTAGCATTATAATATTGTATTGACAAGATGGTATTTTATCAATATTTTTAACGATATAATATATTTTCATAATTCCCCTTTTAAAACTGACAGTTTATAAAATCTTTCTTTTCAATATGTTTTTCTGTCCAATCTCTAGTATTAGCAATAATTTTACCTGGATTTCCTACCACTATACTATCATCTGGAACTATCCCTTTAACAACAGCACCAGCTCCAATGATACAATTTTTCCCTATATGTGTATTAGGAAGGATCATTGCTCTAGCCCCAATAAATGTATTAGAATCAATAAATATATCCCCAACAAAATGAGGAACACCACCTATTATTTTCCCTTCTTTCTCCCAATGCTTTCCCTTCACAGCTTCAATACCTCTTGCTATAGAATAGTCATGCGTTAACAAGAGCACTTGTTTTGAAATAACAACACCTTTACCTATTGATATAGACGAATAAAAATGCGAATCAAAGTACGCATCCGGAGAAATATAATTTGGAAAACCATAAATGTTTACACCCAGATTTTTTAGATGTTTGACATATTTTTTTAAATATGATTTAGTCGAAATAATGTTATGAATCTTACCAAACCACATAAAATATATCTTATTGGATATATTAATAAGCCTATTCAAAGAACATACACCTCCATAATCATTGTTTCTTTCGTCTTTGTATAAAAGATTTAAAATATGAAAACAAACCTCTCCATTCACCAGTCCATAAAAACGGAACAACTAAAACAAATCCAATTAAAACGGTTATAAATACACATAAAACGAATCCAAGTACCGAAACATCAATAAAATCAGTAATCTTTTTAGCAACCAATGCTACTATCAAAAACCAGCAAAAATATACCAAAAATTTATAATAATAATTTTTTACAGATGACTTAAAAAAGTTTTTATACAGAATATATGGATCATACCATGCCGAAACAAAAACTCTTGATATAACGGTTGCTAAAATCACTCCACATAATCCAAGTGGCTTTACAAGTAATATTGAGAATAATACATTTACAAATGCAGAAAAAATAGCTCTATATTTCCCTTGAACAAATAATCCAGTAGTATCACGAAAAACATTTATAGCCGTTTGAAAACCATACATAAAGAAATTAATTATAATAACAAACAAAGTAATTTCATCTATTAGATAATTTTTTCCCCATAACAAAAGAATAAATCTATTTGACAAATTAAATAAACAAACTGAACAAAAGCCATATACTAAGAATATTGCAAACGAATATATATCAAATATTTTTTTTACCTCTTTTGAATCGTTTGTAGCAACATAATTTCCAATCGATGCAGTCATAGATGCAAATAATTGAACAGTAATAGTCTGAACAGACGAAACTATTAACA
>JAILGP010000073.1 GCA_024696635.1 Eubacterium sp.
TTATAATGTCCATAGGTGATTACCTTTCTATACGGATAATTGTGTTTTCGCAGATTCAATTATACTGGTTATTTAGGGGGTAATCACTTTTTTATTGTAAAAAAAGTTAAGAACCCTTGAAAATAAAGGATTTAGAAATAAAAAAGGAGTGTCAGAATTGACACTACCGTAAATGGCAGGAGGGGTACTACATGAAATCTAAGTTGGAAAACTGGATCAACTGGATACTTTATGATGAACTCATTGATGGAAAGATAAATGCACCAAGGCATCTTCTAGGAAATCATGATTATGGTGATGGACAGGTTATCACTTGTTATAAACCACATTCATCAGCAGTATCTATAAAGGCTCCAAGGGGTAAGACTCTTATTCCTATGGAGAAAATTAGTGAGGAAGGTTTTTATGGGGCATACTTCCCTAAGAAGAAGTTTAAAGGAAATGCATATAGATATGTGACAGAATATTATGATGGAACTTCTGTTGAAACAGCGGATGCTTATGCATTTGACGGTCTATTTACAGATTATGATACTTATCTTTTTAATGAGGGTAAGAATTATGGTGTATATAATAAGATGGGTGCTCATCCGATGGAAATCGATGGGGTAAAGGGTACTTATTTTGCTGTGTGGGCTCCAGACGCTCGTCGTGTATCGGTAGTAGGCGATTTCAATATGTGGGATGGAGCGCTGAATCCAATGCAGCTTCATAATACTTCAGGTGTTTATGAGTTATTTATTCCTGATGTTATGCCTGGGGCTGTTTATAAGTTCCAGATTCTTACAAGATATGGGGATATATTATATAAGGCTGACCCATATGGAAATCAGGACCAGGTTCGTCCAGATAATGCAAATATTGTAGTTGATATTTCTAATCTTAAATGGACAGACCATAAGTGGATTGAGGATAGAAAGAAATACGACAGAGTAGCTCGTATGAAGATGCCTATGTCTATTTATGAATGTCATCTTGGTTCATGGAAGAAGAAGATAGAAGATAGTGATTTTGGATTCTTTAATTATAGGGATTATGCGGCTCAGATAGGTGACTATCTTGTTGAGATGGGATATACACATATTGAGCTTCTTGGAATTGCGGAATATCCTTTTGATGGTTCATGGGGATATCAGGTAACTAACTATTTTGCTCCAACATCAAGATATGGAAGTCCTGAAGACTTTGCTTATTTTGTTGACCATATGCATAAGCTGGGAATAGGAGTTATCCTGGATTGGGTACCGGCGCATTTCCCAAGAGATGCTCATGGACTGGGAAGATTTGATGGCATGCCTCTTTATGAAAATGCTGATCCTCGTAAGGGTGAGCATCCTGATTGGGGTACATATATATTTGATTATGGTAGAAATGAGGTTTCAAATTTCCTTACATCAAATGCACTTTTCTGGGTTGAAAAGTATCATATTGATGCCCTTCGTGTTGATGCGGTTGCTTCCATGCTTTACCTTGATTATGGTAAGAGAGATGGAGAGTGGGTTGCTAACAAGGATGGTGGAAAAGAGAATCTTGAAGCTATAGCATTACTTCAGAATATCAATAAGGTTATGGAAGAGAGAAATCCTGGTGCATATCTTATTGCTGAGGAATCAACAGCATGGCCTGGAGTTACTGCTCCTGCAGATATGAAGGGACTTGGATTCCTCTTTAAGTGGAATATGGGATGGATGAATGACTTCCTTGAGTATATGAAGCTGGATCCATATTTCAGATCATTTAATCATAACAGACTGACATTCTCACTTTCATATGCTTATGCTGAGAATTATATTCTGGTTATATCTCATGATGAGGTAGTTCATCTTAAATGTTCTATGATAAATAAGATGCCTGGACTTGAGTTTGATAAATTTGCAAATCTCCGTACAGCTTATGGTTTTATGACGGGACATCCTGGCAAGAAGCTTCTTTTCATGGGTCAGGAGTTTGCCCAATTAAGAGAGTGGAGTGAGGCAAGATCACTCGACTGGTTCCTTCTGGATAATCCTCTTCATCAGGGAATGCAGGACTATGTTAAGGACCTTAATCATTTATATACCAAGTATGATGCACTTTATTATAATGATAATGAGTCTATGGGATTTGAGTGGACAAAGGTTGATGATGCAGAAAGCGGAATAGTTGCATTTGTACGCCGTGGAAAGACTGCTAAGGATCAAATGATGTTTATTTGTAACTTTGTTCCTGTTGAACGTAAGGAGTATAGGATTGGAGTTCCTTGTCTCACCTCCTATAAAGAGGTTCTTTCTTCTGACGATCCAAAGTATGGTGGAAAGGGAGGAAATATGGGAGCTGGAAAATCTGTTAAGGCGGAAAACATTCCTGCTGACAGAATGAAGAATTCAATCCTTATAGATATACCTCCACTTTCAGTTACTGTTCTTAAATATGATTATGTGGATGATAAAGAAGTAAATAAAGCTTCCGAATCAAAATCAAAATCGGCAAAGAAAGAAATAGATAAGAATGATTCAATAAAAAAAGCTTCAACAAAAAAAGCTTCTGCCAAAAATGCTACAGTTAAAGGAAGTTCATCTAAGAAAGGGTAGAAGCAGAAAAACAAGATAATCTTGAAAAAGCTGATGAAACTAAGAAAGTAGAGATTAACAAAATCTGATAACTAATATTGAAATCTATATATGATTTATAGATTAGCTTCATATAAAATTCTCTATAAGTAAAGAGCCGTTTTTCATGATCAGTCATGAAAAACGGCTCTTATATATGTGACTTCCCCCATCACAATCTAGAAATAATTCATTGGATCAACATAGGTTCCATTGATTCTTACACCGAAGTGAAGATGTGGACCGGATGATGCTCCAGTGTTTCCGGAATATGCAATTGTCTGGCCAGCATATACATTTGCTCCAACACTTGTATTGAATGCGGATAAATGATAATACATGGTTGTTATTCCATTTCCGTGTGATATAAGTACGGCGTTTCCAGCGGTACCCATATAGCCTGTATATATTACTATACCGTCAGCGGCTGCAACTACGCTAGAGCCTGATGGACAGGATATATCCACACCTCTGTGATTGCTTGTTGCACCAGGTACATCGATTTCTCTCATTCCGAAAGGAGATGTTATATTGTAAGATGAAGGCATAGGCCATGTGAAGCCTCCACCAGTATAGGTTGCTATTGTGTAAGCGCTGTAATCAACTGCGGCCTGTGTTGTTGCTTCGGTGGTGGCCTGAGTGGTTGCCTCAGTAGTAGCCTGGGTTGTTACTTCATAAGAAGCATCTCCAGGGGATGCACCTTCAGCGGCGGCCTGAGCGGCAGCCTGTTCAGCAGCGGCCTGAGCGGCAGCCTGTTCAGCAGCGGCCTGTGCGGCAGCCTGTTCAGCAGCGGCTTGAGCAGCAGCCTGTTCGGCGGCAGCTTGTGCAGCAGCAGCTTGTTCAGCGGCAGCCTGTTCAGCAGCAAGTCTTATCTTTTCTGCTTCTGCTTCTATGGCAGCTATAACGCTGTCCTGCTCCGCCTCCATTTGCTCAAGTTCTTCTATACTATATTCAGTTTCTGAAATCTCTTTATTGTATTCTTCAAGAGTTTCCTGTTTTCCAACCTGCATTACCTGGAGAGCTTCCTGTTCTCCCTCAGCTTCTGACTTAAGTATTTCTATTTCTGAAAGGTTGTACTGTATGTCACTCTGGTAGTCAGCAATGACAGTTTCTATTTCCATCAGGTCATTAAGCTGTGTCTGGTCATATTCTGAAACCTTGGATACATACTCTGACTGATTTACGACACTGGAGTATTCCTTGATTGATAAGAGAGCATCTATATAAGCAGCATCTCCATTTTCGTAAGCAAACTGTATACGTTCTTTCATGCTGTCATATTGGTTTGCTTCGGCAACGAATGCATTTTGCATATTGCTTTCGGTAATAGCTGCTTTAACCTGAAGCTTGTTTCTTTCTTCGGCTAGAGCATTGATTTTACCTTCATAGCTGCTTATTTCATTATCCAGATCCTCTATTACATCAAGCAGATCGTTTTTGCCGGATTCAAGTTCCTTAAGCTTTTGTTCTGCAGCTTCTTTTTTCTCTTGAGTTTCGGCTTTTTTTGTTTCCGCTTCTTCCAGTTCATCGGCATATACATTTACCGGACTTTTAGAAGAAGGGCAAAATGCAGCTGAAGAAGCCAGCATTACGCCGGTCATAAAAGCTGCAATCATTTTTTTATTTAAAAATCTTGCCATATCATCACCTCGATTGGTTTACCATAAATATAGAATTATGTATACCAGAAAAAAATTATACTATATAAAAAAACATATTGCAAGACTGTAATTGCATGGAAATGGGCTAAAATAGTGGATTTTGGCTTGTTTTTAGTATGAAAAATGATTATTAAGACCCCAATACCCTATTTAAGAACCTGATTATTATATAAACTGAACCTGTTTATTTGGACAGGTTGTCATTTATAAAATTATATGCTGCCTTTTCACATAGATCACGCATACTGGTCATGTTACGGCATATCTCCTCAGGGGAGGATTCCATTCCGGATTCGGCCCATTCGATTATTGTTCCACAAACTCCATACGCAAAGAATTTGGTTATAAAATCTCTTTCCTTTTTATTTACCTTATTTGTTTCGTCAAGACTATCTATTGCTTGTTCAAATATCTGTTGTGCTTGAAAAATCATGGAAGACTTCATATAGTCTTCTGTATGAGTTATGGTATTAATATAGAAGGTTTTGTTGTTTTTCATATCCGTTAAAAGCAGACGGAAACGCTCAGGCCAGTTTTCAAAGCTGATATTTAAGGTGTATTTATCGATAAGCTCTGTTTTATATATCCATTCCAGTAAATCATATTTGTCATGAAAGTGATAATAGAAGGTCTGTCGGTTTATGCCGCATTTTTCAGATATATCTTTTATTGTTATTTTTTCAAATCCTTTGCCATGGCAGAGTAGCTTAAGAGCCTCCGCGATAGATGTTTTTGTGATATTTGAGTCAATCATTTGCCACCTCTTTATATTTTTCCATTGATTAATCATGATGGCCCAGTCATAAAAAGCACTTTTGGCGTTCATATTATTATATTTATTTTAGTTTGGTAAAAGATATTTTATCACAAAGGACTTGGTTAGAAAACCCGAAAACGCTCTTTAATATTTAGCTTTGCTATGTTAAAATGTAATTTATTGGGTAGCTGGAGACAGGTACTATAAGTAAAATACATAATCATAAATAGGTATTGGAGGCTAAAATGGGCTGGGTAGTAGTGTTGGTGTTTGTGGCACTTGGAATATTTTATATATTACTTACCGTTAAAATTAATAAATTTGATATGTCGGCAAGGGATAAGTGCTCTGAGATAGATACAGGTCTTTGGGACAGAGCGCATCAGCTTTCTAAGATAGTTGATATTCTTGATAAGAAGGATATAAAGCATACTATTGATGTTTTAGATGTGAATACATTTGGACTAGGTATGCCTCCGGTTATGCAGGCAACAAATGCTGATAAGCTTGATAAACAGGATGAAATATTAAGAGAGGTTTTAAAGGAACATCCTGAGCTTAAAGAGGACGAAGAATTTGAAACTCATTTAAATAAGTTTAATGATGCCAGAAATGAGCTTATAAGAGCCAGCATGGCATATAATAAGAGTGCAAATGAGTTTAATCATTTAATAGCAGGTTTTCCTGCTTCCATAATTGCAATGATTTATAAGAAGAAGGATAAGGCGATTTTTATTTACTTCTTTAAGGAGCTTGGTGATTAAAATAATTATAGTAAGTAGAATAATTAGGATGACCAGGGTAATAGGATAACAGGGATTACTAAAGGGATTTTTTATTAAAAATAAATAAAAAAAAAGGCTGGGCTGGACTATGAGAGTACTGGTTGTAGAAGATGAGAAGAGACTGGCTGAAACTATTGCAGATGTAATAGAGGATGCAGGAGACACAGTAGATATTCAGAATGACGGAGAGAGTGGTTATTATGATGCTGTTTCCGGTATTTATGACGCCATTGTTCTAGATGTTATGCTGCCAGGAATGGATGGCTTTGAAATTCTTAATAAGCTTAGAGAAGAGGGAATTGCTACTCCGGTTCTTATGCTGACTGCCCGCGCTGAGCTTAATGACAGAGTGGCAGGTCTTAATCTTGGTGCTGATTATTATCTGACGAAGCCTTTTCAAAATGAGGAATTGGTGGCTGCACTTCATGCAATAATGAGGAGAAAGACAGAGATAATTCCAGATGATATCAAATATGGAGATATTGTTTTGGCAACTTCTACCCAGGAGCTTAGAAAGGGAAGCAAGTCCATACGCCTTAACACAAAAGAGTTTGAGCTTATGCGTTATCTTATGCTGAGTGGAGATATTATTCTTTCTAAGGAAACCATTATCAATAAGATATGGGGCTATGATTCAGATGCGGGCGATAATAATGTGGAAGCTTATATTTCATTTTTAAGAAGAAAGCTTAGTAGTCTTAAGTCAAATGTTTCCATAAGCGTTATTCGAATGAAGGGATATATTTTAAAGGTTAATGAATGATTTTTCATATATTTTAAATTAAGGGTTAATGAATAATTTTTCATATATTTTACATGTTTTATATATTTTATAAGGTTTCTGATATTTTCTGATATTTAAAACGATTTAAGTTAGTTTTAAGCTTGGATAATTATAATCAAGTTAAAGCTGATATAACCTGATAGTTTTTGTAAAAAGGACTAGAAGGATTTGACGTAAAAGAGGCTTAAAATAAAATTATAATATCTGAGAATAAAATGCAGAAAAGACAGAATATAAGAATGATTAATATAAGAAAGATTATAGTATGAAAGAATTAAAGAGATTAAGAATTGAATTTGTGATTGTTGTAATGGGAATAGTCGTCGTTTTTTTGATGACTATTTTTTCTATACAATATTATTCCTCCCAGAAGGAAATGAGTGACAATATCATGAAGGCCCTGGAAATTGCCATTGATGAGAAGGACAATCAGCAGAATAATAAGTGGAGAGATAATCAGTGGGGCGGCAGACCTGAGGATGGTCAGGATATGCATACCCCTGAACCTGCTATGGATGATTTTGGAGATAGGTTTAACAGGGTTTCTGTTCTTCTTGTAAGGGTGTCCGAGGATGGAAGTATGGAGACTGTTAGAAATGATATGTTCTATATGGAAAATTCCTATATTGAAGAAATCTTTGAGGCTACTCCATATAGTGAGGAGCTTTCTAAGTCTTCTGATTCTGGAAAAATTGTACATGGTGAGCTGAGTGATTATTCTTTAAGATATGGAATTAAAAGAGATGAGACTGATGGTTATATCTATATAGCATATGCAGATGTGTCATCAGATAAAACCATTCTTAGCAGTATGCTTAAAAGGTCTATATTAATAAGCCTTGGGGTTATTATTGTAATGTTTGGTCTTAGCATAGTATTTTCCAAGAAGGTTTTAAAACCTGTTGAAAAGGCCTGGGAGGATCAGAAAAGGTTTGTGGCTGATGCTTCTCACGAGCTTAAAACTCCATTGGCAGTAATTCTATCTAATACAGATATGATGATGAAGTCTAAGGATAGAAATAGTGACAGGAATGGAAGAAGGCTTGATAATATTAAAATAGAATCTGAACGTATGAAGGAGTTGGTTCAGGAGCTTCTTGAAATTGCCAGAGGTGATATGTCTGATAAGGAGTTTATTAAAGAGGATGTAAATTTTTCTGAATTAGTTGATGAAGAGCTTCTGGTATGGGATCCTACATACTTTGAGGCAGGGAAAAGTTTGGAAAGCAGCCTGGATGAAGATATTCATATTAATGGGGACCCTGTTAAGCTAAGAAGACTTGTGGGAATTCTGGTGGATAACGCCCTTAAATATAGTTGTGATGCAAGTACAGTTAAGGTAAGTCTTAGCAGAAATGCAGGTACTTCAAATCATAAGAAGAATCATGTAATAAGGCTTGCAGTTGAAAATAAGGGAAATGCACTTTCCAAGGAAGAATGTAACAAGATATTTGAAAGATTCTACAGGGCAGATAAATCCAGGGAAAGTACATCCGGTTATGGTCTGGGTCTTTCCATAGCAGTATCTATAGTAGAAGAGCATAAGGGCAGCATAAGGGCAGAATCCGATGGGGTAAATACTAATACTTTTGTTGTAGAGTTTTAAATAAGGATGATTATATGGCATATCAGTCAGGTAAGGCTGATATGCTTTTTTTGACTTGACAAGATAACGGTGTTATGTAATAATCAATGTCGCATAACGGTGTTATCTTTATTTAGACAGATTTAAGAGTTTGTCTAAATCTTAGTCATAAATTCAAATCTGTCTAATTACTCGAAGGTTTTTTTGTTTTAATATCCTTCTAATCAAGTGAGTTTTTATTGTTTGATAAAGGAGGAGATTAAATGCACATTGGTAAGACTATAGTGAAATTTAGAATTCCTATTCTGATCATAGCTATAATCCTGCTGATTCCGTCGGTAATAGGATATTTGAATACCAGGACTAATTACGATATCCTGACTTATCTTCCCGAGGATATAGAAACCATGAAGGGACAAAATATTCTGGCTGAGGATTTTGGAACAGGAGCTTTTTCCCTGGTGGTTACAGAGGGAATGAGCGATAAGGAAATAAAGAAGCTAAGTTCTAAGATAGAGGATGTGGATCATGTTGAAAGAGTGCTTAGTTATGCGGCAATGACTGATGGTAGTATTCCAATAGAAATGTTACCTCAGGAAATGCAGGATACTCTTCAGAAGGGTGACGCCAAGCTGATGGCAATATTCTATGATACAACCCTCTCGGCAGATGAAACTCTTAAAGCAGTTGAGGATATAAGAGCACTTGCTGATGACAGGCTTTATCTTGGAGGTATGTCGGCAGTAGTTATTGATACCAAGAACCTGAGTGACAAAGAAGTTCCTATATATGTGGCAATTGCTGTAATCCTTTGTCTTCTTGTTCTGACACTTACAATGGATTCCTTCCTTATACCAGTGCTCTTTTTGGTGAGTATAGGAATGGCTGTTGTTTATAATCTGGGAACTAACTTTATGAGGGGTGAGATATCCTATGTAACCAAGGCACTTGCAGCAGTTCTTCAGTTGGCTGTAACAATGGATTATTCCATATTCCTATGGCATAGCTATAAGGAGGAAAAGAGTAATTACCCTGGGGATAATAATTCAGCCATGGCGGCAGCTATTGATAAGACCATTGTTTCGGTTGTAGGAAGTTCAATTACAACAGTTGCAGGTTTTGTAGCACTTATGTTCATGAGCTTTACTCTGGGACTGGATCTTGGAATTGTTATGGCTAAGGGAGTTATTCTGGGAGTTATATCCTGTGTAACTATTCTGCCTTCCATTATTTTAACATTTGACAAGGCAATCATGAAGACAAGTCACAGACCTATAATTCCGGATTTTTCAAATATAAGTGGCTTTATAGTAAAGCATTATTATATAGGGCTTATACTTTTTGCAATCATGATCATACCGGCATATTACGGACAGGGGCATAACAAGGTCTATTATAATCTTGACTCATCACTTCCTAAGGAGCTTTCAAGTATTCAGGCAAATGAAAAGCTGGAGAAGGAATTTAATATGAGCTCCACCCATATGCTGCTTATAGATTCTAAGCTTAAGGATAAGGAAGTCAGGAATCTTATAAATGAGGTAAATGAGGTTGATGGAGTTAAGGCAACCCTTGGAATACAGTCCCTCCTGGGCTCTGGAATACCAAAGGAAATGCTACCGGAACATATTAAGGGTATTCTGGATGATGGTCAGTATCAGCTGATTTTTGTTATGTCGGAATATAAGGTTGCATCTGACCAGGTTAATGCCCAGTGTGACAGGATAAATGAAATACTTGATAGGTATGATGAAAATGGAATGCTTATTGGAGAGGCACCTTGTACGGAGGATCTTATAAATATTACTGACCATGATTTTGGGGTTGTTAATTCAGTTTCAATCCTTCTGGTTGGACTGATTATAATATTTGTCTTTAAGAGCCTGTCTCTGCCAGTTCTTCTGGTGGCAGTAATAGAATTTGCAATATTTATAAACATGGGAATTCCTCATTACACAGGAACGGTGCTTCCATTTGTGGCATCAATCGTAATTGGAACAATTCAGCTGGGATCTACAGTTGATTATGCAATTCTTATGACCAATAAATATAAGGATGCAAGATTAGAGGGACTTGAGAAGGTTGATGCAGTTACCAGGGCCCTGAGAGGATCAATCAGTTCAATATTTGTAAGTGCGCTTTCATTCTTTGCAGCTACATTTGGCGTTGGAATATATTCAAAGATAGATATGATAAGCTCCTTATGTATTCTTATGGCCAGGGGAGCGATTATAAGCATGTTTGTTGTAATACTTCTTCTGCCGGCAGTTTTGAGGGTATTCGATGGACTTATTGTTCATACTTCAATTGGCTTCAGACCTAAGGAGGAGGCAGGATCCAAGGCAAGGAAGAAAATGGCCTGATGGGATCTGTAAAATAAATAAGATTGATAAAAGAAAATTTTTAAGGATATAGGTTTTGTAATTCAGAAAGAGGAGAATGAGAATGATCAATATGTCAGTAAATGCAAAAAAGAGATGGGCAGTCATACTCTGCATGTCACTGATGGGAGCAAGTCTGTCCTGTGGAAAAGCTGAAGAAAAAACTCAGGAGGAAAACCCTGATAAAGTCATTGCAGGCGCTGTAAAAACTCAGGAAGAAGAGGCTGAGGGGCTGGCTACGACAATATCCGGGTCCCTGGGGATTGGAGATGAAAGCATAGAGGCGGACAAGGAAGAAACAGTCTATGTTATATCTGATGCCAGTGGAAATGTAAAGGAAACCATAGTAAATGAGTGGCTCAGAAATCCTGAAGAAAAAGATGAATTAAATGATGTAAGCCGCCTTATTGATATTGAAAATGTAAATGGTGACGAGACCTATGAACAGGATGGAACAAAGCTTGTCTGGCAGGCTGATGGAAGTGATATTTACTATCAGGGTAAAGCTTCTGAGGAGGCGCCAGTAAGTGTAAAGGTAACCTATACATTGGACGGAAGGAAGACTGATCCCTCTGAACTGGCGGGCAAAAGTGGTCATCTGAAGGTCAGATATGATTATATAAATGAAGCAAAGGATAAAGAGGTATACGTTCCCTTTGTCATGGCAACAGGAATCACACTGGACATGGATAAGTTCAGTAATATAAAGGTTGAAAATGGAAAGCTTATCTCAGACGGTTCCAGATATGTGGTTGTAGGTTATGGAATGCCGGGACTTAGTGATAGTCTTGGCCTGGAGGAGCTGGATATAGATTTTCCTGACTTTTTTGAGTTCGAGGCTGATGTGACAGACCTTAGCCTTGGTATGACAGTTACAGTTGCCAGTGCAAATGTAATAACAGAGGGGGATAAGGATATTGATGTATCTGATATAGAGACACAGATAAATGATATGGCCGACCAGTATCAGGATGGAATGGATTCCCTGGTAAGTGGTATATCTGAATATACAAATGGTGTGGATCAGGTGGCAGATGGTGTGAATACACTTAGCACAGGAAGTGAGACACTTTATAATGGAGCTGGTAGTCTAAAGACAGGAATTGAAAGTGCGGCATCAGGAGCTGACTCCATTAAGACAGGACTTGATTCAGCATATTCAGGAGCAAGTCAGGTTAGCGATGGAGCTGATCAGGTTTCAAGTGGTGCATCAGAGCTTTCAACAGGAGCTGCTACTCTTTCAACAGGAGCTACTACTCTTTATGGTGGGGCAACAAATCTTCTTCTGGGTGTAAGCCAGGTAAAGGATGGAGCATCTAGTCTTGCCAACGGAGCGTCTGATCTTAATACAGGAGCTGCTGCACTTAGTACAGGAGCAAGTACTGCATATGAAGGAGCTAAGGCAGTAAGTGATGGAGCGGCAACTCTTAATAATGCAGTACAGGGAATAGAGCTTCCTGATGTTACTAAGATGGCTGACGGACAGGTGGATGAAACAACCAGTGCAAGTATTAAAACAGCTGCGGAAACAAATCTTGGTTCAGATACAGGAAGTAAGATAGGCTCGGCCATAACTTCAGCGGCAGCAGAAAATGCTCCTACAATAGCTTCCCTTAGCGGAAAGTCTGCCCAGGAACAGGCCCAGGTGGTAAGTGGAATTGCTGGAAATGAAGCCGCAAAGCAGGGTGATGAATCTATACTTGATCCATCAAGTGGAACAACTATTGGTCAGGCTAAGGCCATGATAAAGGAAAATGTAGGAGGCAGTGTAAAATTAAGTGTTAAGGCTGCTCTTGATGAAGAGACTTCAGGACTTGCAGAGGGTATAACCTCTGGCATAAATACGGCAGTTACAGATGGTATAACTTCAGGAGTTCAGACTGGAGTAACTAATGGTATAACAGCAACAACCCAGACTGAGGATTTTACAAATGTTGTTTCTGCCATAGCTGCGGGACTTATGGCAAATGGAATGGACCAGGAAAGCGCAACCAATCAGGCTATTTCCATGGTATCATCCCTTCTTACAACTACAGGAAATAACATAGGAAATAGCGTTGGAACCAGTGTTGGAAATGATATTAGTACAAATATTCAAAATAGCGTAAGTATGAATGTAGATACAGATGCCCTTTCCACACAGCTTGCAAGTGGAGTGGCAGAATCTGTTGATGCAAATGTAAGTCCTTATATAACATCAGCATTTCAATCTGGCTATGGTCAGGGCTATGGAGCGGGCTTTGGAAAAGCTGCAGGGGAATTTGGTGCATTTACCCAGGCCCTTGGTGATAGCAATGGTAATTTCAGTCAGACAGTAACAGATGTGGCATCAGCTTATGCTATGGCAGGTTCACAGGTTACTCTTGGTAAGGTTGGGGAGGCAATGAATGGTTTCTCCAGTAAATTAAATGAGCTTAAGAGTGGAACTCAGCAACTGGCAGAGGGTTCGGCTACCCTTACATCAGGACTTAGTGAGCTAAAAACAGGTTCTGCAGAGCTGGCAAATGGAACAAATAGTCTTAGTACAGGAGCCAACTCTCTTTCACAGGGAACAAATTCACTTTATGATGGTGCCTCAGCCCTTAACACAGGAGCAGCAAGTCTTTCTGAGGGTGCATCAACATTATCGACTGGAGCATCAACTTTGGCAACAGGAGCAAGTAGTCTTGCAACAGGAGCAGGTCAGGTTGAGGATGGTCTGTCTCAGCTGGATGAGGGAGCTGCCACACTCCAGAGTGGAATGGGCCAATTGAAGTCAGGTTCTTCTGAATTATATGATGGAACTAATACACTTAAGAATGGTGTTGCCGAGCTTAAGTCAGGAACTGATCAGCTTTCAGCTAACAGTCCAAAGCTTAATGATGGTGCCAGTCAGCTTCAGGATGCAACTAATGAGATAGTCACCAAGCTGTATGATACAGAGGAAGAAGCAGATGAATTTGTTAATAAGTTTAATAGTGTGAGAAAAGCAGGTCGTGAATACCAGTGCTTTGCTGGGGTAAGAGGAGACATGACAGGCGAGACAAAGTTTATAATCAAAGTTGATGGAATTGGAGAACAAGTTCAATAACCACCCTTTTTATATTTTAAATAGGCGGCCCCACTTTCGGTTTTTTAGGAAGTGGGGCTGTTTATTTTGTTTTAAACAAGTACCAGATAAGTCAAATTGCCACTTTTTTTGAGGTATGATATTTGCTATAATGTAGTTTACGATTGCGGTGGGATTTGTCCTGTTTTATTTATGATAAATGGGGTTATATATGGGCGTATGACAGAATGATTTTAAATCAGATTATACTGGCATGTGTTGTAGTATGACAGAGTGATTTTAAATCAGATTATACTGGCATGTGTTGTAGTATGACAGAATGATTTTTAATCAGATTATATTGGCATGTGTTGTAGTATGACAGAATGATTTTTAATCTGACTATAGTTCTATTTGTTGGAATAGGGCATTGCAATTGTAGATTCATGTATGGAAAATGTTTTTGGGGTTTTAATAATTTTACTGGAGAGGTGTCATAATGAGCGAATTATATGAAAACAGGGAGCTGTCATGGCTTCGTTTTAATGAAAGAGTTTTGGAAGAAGCAGAAGACAAGAGAAATCCACTTTGTGAAAGACTTACATTTATGTCTATTTACCAGTCAAATCTGGATGAATTTTTTATGGTAAGAGTAGGCTCTATTCATGATCAGATGCTTCTGGAGGATGATCCTACAGAGAACAAGACTAACATGACTGCTTCTCAGCAGCTGGAGGCTATCCGCGAAAGAGTTAAGGAACTTGGGGTAAGAAAGGATGAGTCCTACCACAAGCTGATGAAGGAAGTAGAGAAGATGGGTATAAAGCTGGTAAGCTATGCTGATCTGAATGATAAGGAGGGCGCCTTCTTAAGAGGCTTCTTTGAAAGAGATGTTCTGCCACTGCTTTCTCCATTTACAGTAAGCAAGAAGAGACCGGTTCCATTTATCAGGAATAAGGAAATCTGTGCTACAGCCCTTTTGGAGACCAGAGGCGGAAAGTCCAGAATTGGTATCGTACCATGTAATAATGGAATGTTTTCACGTCTTATAGAGATCCCGGGCAGGAAGGGTACATATATGCTTGCTGAGGAGCTTATATTACATTTTCTTCCTGAAGTTTTCACAGGATATAACATAACTCATAAGTCCCTTGTCAGGGTAACTCGAAATGCTGATATTGATGCTGATAAGGTTTACGATGAGGAGCTGAATTATCGTGACCATATGGCTGAGGTTATTAAGCAGCGTAGAAAGCTGGAGCCTGTTCGTCTGGAGTACACAAGAGATGTGGACAAGAAGATAATAAAGCGCGTAGCCAGCTTCTTCAAGATTGACAAGGATATGATATTTAATACAACAGCTCCACTGGATATGTCATTTCTCTTTACATTCCAGGATGATTTAAGACATGATAAGACTCTTTTCTATGATAAGAGACTTCCGCAGAAGTCAGCTGATATTGATGAGACAAAGCCGCTTATTCCACAGATAATGGAAGGTGATAAGCTTCTGTCCTATCCTTATGAGTCTATCAAGCCTTTCCTTAATATGCTGCATGAGGCTGCAAATAATCCTGAGGTGGTTTCTATAAAGATGACTCTTTATAGACTTGCTAAGAATAGTAAGGTTGTTGAAACTCTTGTAGAAGCAGCTGAAAATGGAAAGGAAGTAGATGTTCTTGTCGAGCTTAAGGCTAGATTTGATGAGGAGAATAATATTGGCTGGTCTCGTATGCTGGAGGCTGCCGGATGTAATGTTATCTATGGCTTAGATGGACTTAAGGTTCATAGCAAGCTCTGCCTTATCACCATGAAGGAGGGCAAGGAGGTTAAGTATATAACCCAGATCGGTACAGGTAACTATAATGAGAATACGGCCAGACTTTATACAGACCTTTCTCTTATGACAGGGGACCAGAAAATCGGTGCCGAGGCTGCCCGTGTATTTAAGGCTCTTTCCATGGGTGAAGTTATGAAGCGAACAGAGCATCTTTTAGTTGCTCCTAAGTGTCTTCAGAATAAAGTTATAGATAAGATAGAACGTGAGATTCAGATTGCCAGAGATGGTGGCGAAGGCTATATAGGTATTAAGATTAATTCACTTACTGATAAGAAGATAATTGATAAGCTTATAGAGGCATCTGAGGCTGGCGTAAAAATTGAAATGGTAATCAGAGGAATCTGCTGTCTTCATCCTGGAATCAAGGGTAAGACAGATAATATAAGAGTGGTAAGTATAGTTGGAAGATTTCTGGAGCATTCCCGTATCTACATCTTTGGAAAGGGTGAAAGAGAGGAAATGTATATTGGTTCCGCCGACTTCATGACGAGAAATACTGTTCGTCGTGTCGAGGTCGCAACACCAATCTATGATGAGGCAATAAGAGGTAAGCTTCGTGATATGTTCCAGATGCAGATGTCTGACAATGTTAAGGCCCGTGAGCTCCATAGCGATGGAACATACAAATATGTAAAGCATAAGGCTCCTCTTGTAAATGCACAGGAGATTCTTTATGAAGAGGCATATAAGGCAGTGGGTTCTAGCATTTAATTAAATGTATAATGCAAATTATTTAAAAATAGGAAGGCAGTAGGTCTGTAAATTATTAATGAAAAAAATCAGAATTAAAACATTTGTACTTTTATCGGTAATGTTTCTTATATTGATATCTTTACTGATAGTTATATTTGCATCGGTATTCTTTTTCCGTAACAGTCTTATTGTTGGTGTGAAGGATGAAACCCTTGAGAGAATGACGGATGTTAAGACATTTCTCGAAAAAGAGGGGGTGGATGCCATACTTGATGATCCGAGTATGGAATATAGGGTATCTGATGATGCGGAATATCTTAAGGGTCGAGTTATGATCATAAATGATAATTATCAGATACTTCGTGATACCAGTAAGATGGCTGAAAAATCATACATTATCAGTGATAATGTTATGAAGGTCATGAAGGGCGAAGAAAAAAAGATACAATATGATACCCAGGAAGATACAGTATATATTTATCCTATCCATGTGGATGGGCGGGTGGCCGGTGTTCTCTTTTACAGGGCATCCTTGGTTCCTGTTACAAATCGTGTTGAAATAATGTTTAAGATTGAACTTATCCTTATGATGATCTTATTCCTTATAGATGTGGTGATTGTAATAGCTATATCCCGCAGATCGGTTAAGGATATAAATGCTGTAAATGAAAAAATCATGCATAATTCTCTTGGTAATCTGAATGAGCGTCTGCCTGAGGATGAGGGATTTATAGAAATCCAGATTTTGTCTGAAAACTATAACGAGGTGCTGGAGAAGCTGGCCACAATAGATCAGACTAGATCTGAATTCGTATCCAATGTGTCTCATGAGCTTAAGACTCCTATAACCTCTATGAAGGTACTGGCAGAATCCATTACCCAGAATGAGGGGGCAACTGCTGAGGATTATAAGGAGTTCATGACAGATATAGTTGATGAAATCGATAGAGAAACAAAAATTATTAATGACCTGCTGACACTGGTTCGTACAGATTCTAATTCAAATGAAATGAACCTGGAGGAGACGGATATAGGCGAAATGATGGAGACTATTATTAAGACCGTCCGTCCTCTGGCTACTCAGAGAGATATAGAGCTTTCCTTTGAAAGTTATCGTGAAGTTAAGGCGGATGTTGATGTAGTTAAGTTATCACTTGCCATATCTAATCTGATTGAAAATGCAGTAAAGTACAATGTTGATAATGGCTGGATCAAGTGCAGCCTTAATTCTGATCATAAATATTTTTATATTAAGGTTGCAGATTCCGGAGTAGGAATTCCGGAGGACGCCAAAGAAAGAGTATTTGAACGTTTCTACAGGGTTGATAAGGCCAGAAGCCGTGACACTGGAGGTACTGGCCTTGGACTTTCTATCACAAGAAGTATTATCAATGCCCATAAGGGTACAATAAAGCTTTATAGTGAATCCGGAAAAGGAACAACCTTTAGTGTGCGAATCCCTCTTAAGAAATCATAGTACTATTCTTGAGGGGCATAGTAAGAGGCTGTTGAAAATTAATAAAAAGCATATG
>JAILGP010000114.1 GCA_024696635.1 Eubacterium sp.
ATGAACTGTGAACGGATTGATTATTTTGAATGGCACTGTCTGCATTTACACCTCTTTGAAATCCCACCGCTCCGATAATCATGCCTATCAGCTCTCTGTGAATAGTATCATCCATATATTTCTTTAGATCATCGACAGCAGTATTTAATTCTGACTCATGAATTAGTCTGTCTTCAATAGCATTTTCTTCCGTAACAAATTCCGGCGGAATCTGCGTAACAAAAAATTTTAGAGCTTCAATTATCAGCATACTTTCTGACTTGTAGATGTTCTTGTTATAATTCTGAAGCTTTTGAAATATCTTGGCATGATCCGGATTATTTAGGTTAAGCCTGAAGCTTTTCTGCACACTGTTCTTGTTTCCATTCATCTATCGGCCCTCCTTACAGTAAAATTATCATTGTTATTAAAACAAAGTCTTCATAAAAGACTAGCACATTTCAATCGATTATTCTCCATATCAATAATCATAAAAGGTACACATCTCCTCTCTCAAGGTCCCTCTGCGCCCTGTGTACTGGGAATTACAGCGAGCCGATCCAGAATCATTAAATAATTCCTTTCGTTCACGACGCCCCTGCTGTGCTTGCAGACACTATCTTCTCTACTGCCGTTTCGAGAACCAGGATATTCTTCTATATCCCTTGTGGTTTATTATCCTCCCGCAATAATGTTGCTCCCTTCACTAAAATCCTATCCCGTTCCTCGTCCTTCATCTCTCGATCCTTCAGACTACTAATGTGGTAGCAGTGATAGTATATGATTCTCGTTCCAGGCATTACCCCGAGATTTTCACGTCGCTGTAATTGGCTATTCAGTTTTTACATGTCCAATAATAATCCACCAATGATAATAAGAAAAGAATCTGAAAAGGTGTTTTTTCATATAGAATTGTAACTCAGAAGGTGAATTATATTTTTGCCTCGTTCCTTATTATAAGTGGTGTTTCTATGAAATAAAATGACGGCGTAAGCAATTTTGCGTGTAAAAATTGATTTTCAAGAAATTTTTGAATACATAGTATTCTTCAAGCTAAAAGCCTAGGAGCATTAGTGAATACCACCTATCTCAATTGCACTTATATGATAAAACAATATTTCATCCCGCGGAAGGTCGTAAAACGTCCATTTTTTTACCCGTTTTAGGCTCAAAAGTAGACATTTAAGGTCCACCTCCCTTAATAGCAAGCATAATATAGTATCCTAAAATGCAAAAGAGCAGCATGAAGCTGCCCTTTAAAATCTTATTTATTTTAAAAGTATCTTTTGACTAGTATATAGTTACAATTTCTCCTGTTTCACCAAGGAAGAGAATGTATCCTCCAGCAGGAAGTGGGATATCGTTATCTATATGCATATGGGTTGAATAAACCATCTCGTTATATTTGTTATATACATAAATGTTAGAGTTCTCGGGTCTTTCGACACTGAGAGTTCCACCGGCAATATCATCGCCGATTTTAAACCAGGATGCTTCCTCGGTATATAGGTCTACTGTCTTTACACTGTTATCCAATGTCGGAAGCTCGCTGACCATACGGTATTTTCTTCCTGTCGTTACATTTATGCTTGTTATTTCATTTCCCGCTTGCAGTTTTTCTTTCTCTACGGATATGTCATAGATATCACGGCTTGCAGAGGATTCAATGGTTGAAAAAGCGACTGCCTTAGTACCAGTCTCTATCTTTAGTAAGTCTCCAAATGCACCGGGAGCACCGATATTTATATAACCCATCAAATCATCAGATGCGGTTATAATCTGGAATGGTTTATCATATTCATCAGAAGTATATTTATCATTATATAAAACTGTGCGTTCATCATTTAACTTACACCAGACTTCAGAAACTTCAGCACTTACTTCATTAGGCATAAGCCTCTCTCCACAATTCAAATGATATACATCCTTGCCGAGACCGACTGAGTCTACCTCTGCATCTGCTTTGATATATACTCCGGCATCTTTTTCCTCGAAGTAAAGAGTCTGAGGTTCTGCACTTAGCTCTCCATCCTCATCTACTCTTTCAAAATTATCTTCTTCTGTATATTTATAATAATCCAGCTTATTATTCAGATATAAATGTTTTACGAGCATGGTATCTTCTTCAAAGGATATATAGACTATTTCATTTCCATCTTTAGTATACATATTATAGTAGCCTTCATAACCCTTATACGCTTCTGGAATAGTATCTACAAAAGATATGTCCTTTGCTTCTGGTTCGTCTACAGGCTTTCCCATATCCTCTAAAATCACTTCTGTTAATGCATTGGCAAGTACTCTGTTAGTACTACTAGTACCACCTGCTGAAAGAACAGCCACAGATATCTCTTCATCAGGGACAACTGAAAGCCAGGCGTGCTGCAGTTCTATATCTCCTCCCTTGGAGATAACCTTTATATCCTCGCCATTACATTTCCAGGTTTCTACATAATCCCA
>JAILGP010000112.1 GCA_024696635.1 Eubacterium sp.
AGAACTGACTCAAATCAATCAGCCTCTCTTTGGTTTACAATATTCATATCTCACAGAATGGTGAATAGGCAGATGGTTTCAGAAAAAGAGAATAATGAAAATATTCAGCATATTTTTATAATTGGAAGTAAATCGATTGGACAATATGGTGGATATGAAACATTTGTAGATAAATTAACAGAACAGCATAAAGACGATAAATCGATAAAGTACCATATTGCCTGTAAGGCTAATGGTGATGGCTGTATGGATGAGAGCAAGCTGGATGGAATTGAAGTTACTAAAAGAGACAGTGAAGGAAATGTTTCGGAATTTACATATCATAATGCGCATGTCTTTAAAATACCATGTCCCAATATAGGACCAGCAGTTGCTATCTATTATGATAGGGCGGCAACTAAGTATTCTATTAATTATTGCAAGAAGAATCATATAGACCATCCCATTTTTTATATTTTAACATGTCGTATTGGTCTTTTTATTAATGGTCTTGTAAGACAGATTAAGTCCATAGGTGGTAAATATATGCTTAATCCTGATGGGCATGAGTGGATGAGAGCCAAATGGTCCGGTTCGGTCAGGAAGTATTGGAAGTGGTCTGAGAAGAAGATGGTTAATTCTGCAGATACTGTTATTTGTGATTCTATAAATATTGAGAAATATATAAAGAAGGAATATGGTCACAATAATACTACTTTTATAGCTTATGGTTCAGATACTCTTCCTAGTACATTAGATGATACAGATTCAAAGTTTACCGGATGGCTTAATGAAAAAGGCTTAAGAAATAAAGAATATTATCTGGTGGTGGGAAGATTTGTCCCAGAGAATAATTACGAAACCATGATACGAGAATTCATGAAGAGCAAATCAAGTAAGGATTTTGCAATCATTACAAATCTCAATGACAAACTAAAAACATATTTAGAGGATACTCTTCATTTTTCTTCTGATCCACGAATCAAATTTGTCGGTACTGTATATGATAAGGAACTTCTGAAGAAAATCAGGGAAAATGCATATGCATATTTTCATGGTCATGAAGTAGGAGGTACCAATCCTAGTCTCCTGGAGGCTTTGGGAAGTACTGATTTAAACCTTCTTTTAGATGTTGGATTTAACAAGGAAGTAGGAGTTGATGCGGCATTATACTGGTCTAAAGAAAGCGGAAATTTGGCTAAACTTATAGATAGGGCTGATAATATGAGCCTTGAAGAACGGGCAAAGTATGGAATGGCTGCGAAGGATAGAATTAAATCTGCCTATAGTTGGAAATATATTGGTGATAGATATAAAAGTCTATGGAATAATTAATATAAAAAAGAAGGATAGATTATGAAAAGAGTGATTACTTACGGAACCTATGATCTTTTACATTATGGTCATATCAATCTTCTTCGCAGGGCTAAGGCTTTGGGAGATTATTTGATTGTAGTATTATCTTCTGATGAATTTAACTGGAGTGAAAAACATAAGAAAACATATTTTACATATGAACAACGTAAACAGCTTCTTGAATCAATCCGTTATGTGGATCTTGTTATTCCTGAAGAAAGCTGGCAGCAAAAACGTTCAGATATGCATGAGTATCATATCGACACATTTGTTATGGGAGATGATTGGAAGGGAAAGTTTGATTTCCTGAAGGAAGAGGGAGTTGAAGTTGTGTATCTTTCCAGAACTCCTGAGGTTAGTTCCTCTAAAATAAAGCATGATTTATATGATGCAGCTAGCGTTGATGGAGAAAGTAAAACCAGTCATGAAGATATAAATACTGATCCTGAGGCTTGATATAATAGATTGTGAGAAGAACACCGAAAATAGGACACTGAAGAAATACTAAAAAGAAGAACCCCGAAAAAACATTGAAAATAAAACTCCGAGTAAAACTAATCGCGAGTATAAATATTGAGAGGATCGATATGGAAAATATAGAATTACTTCATCAGGTTGATATGAATATAGTAAAGGATGTTGTGGCACTTTGTGAAAAACATGGTTTAAGATACTATATGCTTGGTGGAACTATGTTGGGAGCAATCAGACATGGAGGTTTTATTCCCTGGGATGATGATATAGATCTTGGAATGCTAAGAGGAGATTATGAGAAGTTTCTGAGGCTGTCCTCTGAGCTGCCAGATTATTTAAAGGTGGTTAATTACAAGAATACTCCCAATTATCAATACTATATAACCAGAGTTTTAGATACTCAGACTAAGGTTATAGAAGAGAGAATTGGAAATGATAATAAATATACTAATGCTTCTATAGATATATTTCCTATAGATGGAACTCCTAATAATCCGATTTTACGTAAGATATATTTTTTCAGGGTTCTATATCATAGAGCTTTGATGTCTCTTTGCTACAAGGATTCGATTGATAGAAAAAGATCCAGGGGTAAAGCAGAAAAAATTCTCTTGTGGATCATGGAGAGGATACCTATTGAAAAGCTTACTACTCCATATAAACAAAAAGAAAAAATAGATAAGCTGCTTAGAAGTCAGAAAATTAGGGGCTCTAAGTACGTTGGAAATATAATGGGAGCCTATCGTACCAAGGAAATTGTTCCTGCAAAATTCTATGGTAAAGGTAAGATGTATCCTTTCGAAGATATAGAACTAAGAGGAATGAATATGGCGGATGAATATCTTACATGGACCTATGGAGACTATATGAAGCTTCCACCAGAAAGTCAGAGGAAGACACATTTTAAGATTCTGGAAATTCATGGAAAGAAGATAGAGGACTAGCTTCTACAGTCTACAGGTTGAAAATGTAAACTATAAATAATGGAGAGTACCTTAGTGAACATAATTATAATGGGGGCAGCGGGATTCATTGGAACGAATCTTGCTATGACTCTTGCTAATGATCAGGATAATCAAATAACTTTAGTAGATAGAAAAAGAGATTATTTTCAGGCTATAGAAAAAAAGAATTATCCAAATGTGAAGATTTTGGAGTCGGATTTTTCCGTTGAGGATGATTATGACCAAATGTTAAAAAATCAGGATATTGTGTATCATTTGGTTAGTACAACTATTCCTACAAATTCCAATCAGCATATTTTGGATGAAGTGAATGAGAATATATCTTTTTCATCAGCTCTACTTGAAGCATGTGTCCATCAGAATGTGAAGAAGGTGGTTTTCTTATCATCTGGCGGAACTATATATGGAAAAGAAGCAAAGTGTCCTTTAGATGAGAAGACACCTACTTATCCAATCACTACCTATGGCATACAGAAACTCACTATTGAGAAGCTTATATATCTGTATAGATATTTATATAACCTTGATTATAGGATTATTCGTCTTGCTAATCCTTATGGTCCGTATCAAAGACCTAATGGTGTGCTTGGGGTTATTACTACATTTGTATATAAGGCATTAAGTGGTGAGGATATACTTGTTTACGGAGATGGATCAGTAGTACGTGATTTTATATATATTGATGATGCGGTAAAGGGCATACTTAATATAGTAAATGGAACTAACAGGCATCGTACATTCAATCTTGGAAGTGGATATGGAACCAGTGTAAAACAGGTTGTTGATGCGATAGGGGAAACTCTTGACATAAATCTGTCTATTAAGTATATGGAAGCTAGAAAGGTTGATGTGCCGGTTAATTATCTTGATATTAAGAGATATGAAGATGCCTATGGAAAGCTGAATCCTATTAGTCTGAATGAGGGGATTAAGAAAACAGCTGAATTTATGAAGGATTATTATAATTTGTAGTATTTTTATCAATATATGATTTAAATGGTTTTTATTATTTAAAGATTCTATTTTATTAATATTTGATTTATCGACAAAATATATTTGGTGGAAATCAGAGAGGATTAATATGAGCGAGTTTAAAGAAATATTTAAAAAAGTAAATGGCTGGGGAGTCCTTAAAGAATATGCAAGAGCTCATGTACTTGGCTTGGTTATGGCTGAAACTGCTTTGCTGGGAACATCCAGGAAATCTTTGGAAATTGTCAGACTTTCTGCAAATAATAAAATAGTTTCTCGACTTAGGAAGCAAAACAAGGCTTTGATAAAGGATTTTGTGAAAAAACATCCTGTACAGAAAAAGTATGATCACAGAAGAACAATCTGGACTATATGGCTTCAGGGTATGGATCAGGCACCAGAGGTGGTACAAAAATGCTATGCATCCATGAAGAAGAATATTAAGGACCGGGAAATAGTTGTAATAACAGAAGATAACTATTCTGATTATGTTGAATTTCCTGATTATATAATGGAAAAATACCATAAGGGAATTATTTCTAAGGTACATTTTGCTGATCTTCTTAGAATAGAGCTCTTGACTAAATATGGTGGAACCTGGTTGGATGGAACAGTTTTGGTTAGTGAGATAGATCCTGAGAAACATGCTTTCTATTTGGATTCCGACCTTTTCCTTTTCCAAAATCTTAAGCCGGGACTGGATGGACATAGTACAAGTATTTCCAGCTGGATGATGACAGCAAGCTCCAGACAAAATATTATACTATTAGTCAGAAGACTGCTTCATAATTATTGGAAGACTCATGATTATGCGGTGGATTATTTTATATTACATGATTTCTTTCAGCTGGCAATAGAGGCTTATCCTGATGAGTGGAAAAAGGTTGTTCCAATCAGTAATGCTATGCCTCATGTTGTCCTGCTTAGATTGTTTGATAAATATGATGAAAATGTATGGAATTGTGTTAAGAGCGTAACGCCTTTTCATAAGCTTTCCTATAAGCTGGAGGATGGCAAATCAAAGCTTAAAGATACCTACTATGATGTTTTGTTGAAATGATAAACAGATGGAGAATATGCTTATATGAAAAAAGCCGGTTTATGTGTTAGATATGATTGTAATAATTTTGGTAGTATGCTTCAGATTCTAGCCACCCAGAAGGCAATTGAACAGCAGGGATGGGAATATGAGATTATAAGATATGATAAGAAAACCCTATTATTTTATATGAGTAATGTGACTCGTCTTTTTAACCCTTATTTTATGAAGGGTAAGCTTATGTATTTAAATAAGCAGAAAAATCTTAGGAAGCATCCTCAGGTTCAAAGGGGAAATGCTAAAAGAAATAAATGCATTGGAGAATATAGAGAAAAGTATATAGGACCATATTCTCCTGTTTATAAGGGGTATAAGAATTTAGTAAAGGGTGCAGAAAATTATGATGCTATGATAGTTGGAAGTGATCAGCTTTGGACTCCGGCTGGAATTAAGAGCAAGTTCTACAACCTTTTATTTGTTCCTGAACATATCAAGAAAATATCCTTTGCCACAAGCTTTGGCGTTGGGAATGTACCTAATGTACAGAAGAAGATGACTAAGCAATATCTTGAACGTATAGATCATGTATCTGTCAGAGAGACTCGTGGAGCTGAAATCGTGAGAGAACTGACAGGGCGAGATGCAAAGGTTGCTCTTGATCCTACTCTTCTTTATACAGGAGATGAGTGGAGAGAAATATTTCCTGAAAAAAGGCTGGTTAAAGAACCATATATTCTTGCCTATTTTCTGGGTGATAACCTGGAACATAGAAATGCTGTTGAGCAGCTTAAAAAGGAAACTGGATACAAGATATTAACTATTCCTTTTATGGATGTTTTTGTTGAAGGTGATCTTGAATTTGGTGATAAGAAATTATTCAGTGTAGGACCTGTTGAGTTTTTGAATCTTATAAGGGGAGCAGAATATATCTGTACAGATTCTTTCCATGGCTCTGTTTTTTCTATACTGAATCACAAGAAATTTATAACATTTAATCGGACAAATAATAATGATAAGCAGACTAGAAACTCGCGTATTGATAGCCTCTTTGGTCTTCTTGAATTACAGGAAAGACGATTTGATCCGGGAATTAACCTGAAGAATGCCCTGGATAGGTCTATTGATTATGACAAGGTAGAGGCTTGTCTTTCAAAGCTTAGGGCAGAAACCTTTGCTTTTTTGGAGGAAGCTTTAAATAATTAAAGGAAATTAGATATGATTGACATACAGAGAAGTGAAGAGTGCTGTGGATGTACTGCCTGTGTGAATGCCTGCCCTTTAAATTGTATTGAGATGAGGGCCGACAAGGAAGGCTTTTATTATCCTCACGTAGATATGGATAAATGTATAGATTGTCATAAATGCGAAAAAGTATGTCCTGTGATAAATAGTCCTCAGGTGGGAGCAAAACCTCCTGCAATTCTTGCTCGTACCAATAATAAAAAAATACTGGGTAGAAGTACCTCTGGAGGAGTTTTTACTCAAATAGCTTTAGAAATTGTCAAAGAAGGCGGAGTGGTATATGGCGTTATATATGATGATAACTTTATGGTTTGTCATGAAAGGATAAGTGATGTCAAGGATATACCTAAGCTTTCAGGTTCTAAATATGTTCAGAGTGATCTTGGCTCTGTTTTCTCCAAGGTAAAGAGTGATGTGGATGCTGGCCTTAAAGTGGCGTTTTGTGGAACTCCATGTCAGGTGGCTGGACTCAAGAATTACCTGGGTAAAGATTATGAGAATATACTTTTGGTAGATCTGGTTTGTCATGGTGTGCCTTCTCCCAAATTATGGAAGGATTATGTGGATTATTTGCAGAAAAAAAATGGTAAGCTGAAGTATGTAAATTTTAGAAGTAAGCGATTAGGCTATCATGTTTCGGTTATGGAAGAGGTATTCGAGAATGGTAAAAGACAAATAGGTTCGGCTAGAACTAATCTTATGTCTAAATGCTTTTTCAAGAATGTGGCAGATAGACCAATATGCTATGAGTGTCCTTTTAAGACTGTATCCAGAGTCAGCGATATAACTATTTTTGATGGGTGGCACGCGCCTGATTATGTCTCTGGCTTAAAGGATGATGATAAGGGTTATACTATAATTCTTCAACATTCTGATAAATGGAAGTCCTTTATAAATATTGACAAATGTTTTGAATTATATGATATAGATGTAGATAAAGCTATTTCCATGGATGGAAGGATGGCTGTTAAGTCTGTAGCAAGGCCGGATGGAAGAGATGTTTTTTATGATATGTTAGAAAAAGATGGAATTGTAAAAACTGTTGATTCTTTATTCCCGATTTCTATATTTGATCATATTATAGAAAAGTTTAAATTGCTTTTAAAGAAACTTGGCGTTTTACAAAAGGTTAAGAAATTGAAGAGATGATAATATAAATGATATAGAGGTACGATTTGATGAGACCCTTGAAGTACATTTTAATTGATACTGGATCAGAATCAAATAAATTGATGATGAGTGATGTTGGCAAAATGGAAAATGCCATACAAAGAACTAAAACGTATGAAACAGGTAATAAAATACTGGATAATCTAATTAGAATACATTTTAGTTATGCTATTAATCAAAGGATTAATTTACCATTTAAATCTATTTGGAATAAGTGGTGTGTGCTTGATAAGCTTACCCTGGATGACAATTATGAGTATTTTATTGTTATAGTTAACAATGCGATTCATAGGTTATCTGTGAAACATTTAAATGAACTTCAAAAAAGAGATAATATTCATATTTATTCTTTGTTGCTTGATCCTTTTTTACATTTGCCTCTTAATGTTCAGAAACAGATAAAAGGTGTTAATTGGGAAAAAATCTATTCCTTTCAAAAAAGTGATTGCTTGAAATTTAATTTCACAATTTCTAATAATATATATTCAAAAGTAGATATTGCCTTATATGGTAAAACGGATTCTAATAAAACTGATGTTTACTTTGTTGGTCTTGCAAAAGATCGGATGGATAAGATATATAAGGTTTATAAAAGACTAGCTGACTTTGGGCTGGCTTGTGATTTCAATGTTATTGTTGATAAAAGAGTGCTTGACGCCTATAAATCAAAATATACAGGTATTAATTTTAAGACTAGTAGGATTCCTTATGGGGATGTGCTTAAAAGTATTTCTGCTACAAGGTGTATTTTGGAAATATGTTCAGAGGGGCAGGATGGTCTTACGATGAGATTTTATGAAGCTGTTTTTTATAATAAAATGCTCATTACAAATAACATAACTGCTAAACAAAGTGATTATTATAATGATACTTATATGCAGGTTATTGAGAATTATAAGGATATAGATTTAGATAGAATAGTTAATACAGATGTAGTTGATTATAAATATGATGGAAGATATTCTCCTGTTAATTTTTTACAGACAATTGTGAATGATTATTATGAATATGAAAAAAAAGATTGAATTAAAAAATAATAAATATGTATTATCAATAGCTTTTGCGGACTATAAGAAAGCTAAATCTGGAATGCCTAAGGTAGTACTGTCACATCAGGAAATGTTTAATAAAAAAGGCATTAGCTATATTTATATTTATGCCTTGAAAAAAACAATAAAAAGTGATAATTCTTTTTTGTTTTTTAGATTTGGAGTTATTATAGATGGAGAGTATAGCTGTGTCCTTAATGTAAAAGAGCTTGTAAGGCTTATTGATAAATTAAAGCAAAAATCTGTGGAATGTATAGGTGTACATATACATCATCTTTTATATATGAGGCTGAAAGATGTGTTTGGTGTAGTTGACGCGATGGATAATTTGCCTATATATGTTTTTTTGCATGATTATTATCTCTGCTGTACTAATTATACTTTATTGAAAAATGCCTCTTTTTTTTGTGGCAAGGGTGGCTTGAATACAAATCATTGCTCTGATTGCAGGTATTATTCTCAAAGCATAAAGATGCAATCTATTTTGCATAAGTATTTGGCAAAATATGGAGACAGAATAAAATATGTTTCTCCTTCTTATATAACCAGTTCAATATATTCAGATTTTCATCCTGAAGCGGAAGGGAAGGTTTTAGTTATTCCTCATCAGGTACCAGTTGGACATAATATGGATAATATGGATATTGTTGATGAAAATAGTCTGCTTACTATTGGCTTTTTAGGATTTCCGGCTAAGCATAAGGGGTGGGAATCCTTTTATAAGTTGTCTCAAAGGTATAAGGGTAAATATAGATTTGTAATATTTAATAGCCTGGAAAAGGAGTATGATGGGATTGAACATGTAAATGTCTCGGTTTCAAGCCAACATCCTAATGCTATGACAGATGCACTTAAGGAAAAAAAGGTGGATGTAAGTGTTCTTTGGGCTCAAACTCCGGAAACATATTCTTATACATGTATGGAGGCTTATGCAGCTAATACATTTATTATTACATGTAAGGGTAGTGGAAATATAGAGCATTTTGTTAATAAAGAAAAGAATGGTCTTGTTTTAAATAATGATAATGAACTTTTTTCTTTATTTTCTGATGAAAAAGATGTAAAAAAATTGGTTAATGAATATAGAAAAGCTTCGTTAGGCGGACCTGTTGAATGGAAAGATAATGATGCGGTTTGTGATTTGATAGCGGATAAAAAGCTTACTGAAAGCAGCGAGAGGGTTTATATAGAATATGCCAGACAGGATGTATTATCATGTGTTGTTGAGTGTATATATAAAGCCTGGTTGAATAATTAGGAAGGCATGGTATTTGGATATAATATGAGAAAATCATATGATTATATACTTTTAGGAACAATTTTTTTACAGCTCATAATTTTTGAGTTTTTGGGATTGGGTAAGTATCTTACCTGGCTTTGTGTGGGTATGATTCTTATTCGATTGTTATTAACTAAATTAGAAAATAGAAGTATGACCATATTTGGAATTCCAGGTGTTTTACTCCTTGCCCTGTATTGTATGAGTTCCTTTATAGGAGAAAATGCAAAATTATCAACTATGAAATCGAATTTTCTTATGCAATTATATCCTTTATTATATGCTATATATTTTTATGTTTTAGCTAAAGAAAAAAATGGTGTAATAGAAAATGTTATGGATAAATCCTGTTGGATTTTTAATGGGGTTTTGCTGGCTAATTTTTTGGTGATTTTTAAACAAATAACGGACCCATATTCAATTAATGCTCATATTACATCCTTGAAAATGGATTATTATCCGGATACTATATCGGGCTTGTTTGCATATGCGTCAACTCATGTTTTGTGTTTATATATTATATTTGTAATCCTATATAATTTTTCCTTTGTAAAAAAGATAAAGAATAAAAGATTTAGGCTGGTGTTTTATTCCTATAATATATTAGTGATTATTATTAGCTGTATTATATCGCTTTATAATGATAATAAAGTGTTCTTTTTTTTACTTCCTATTATTCTTTTATTTTATCTGTACGCAGATCCTAAAAAAAATATAGGAAAGCTAATTGCTAAAACACTTATTGTTTTTTTAGTTGGCTTGGTAATACTTGTTATTGCTTGTAATGTGAGTGGAGGTGTAAAGGATTTTGTTTATGCCAGATTTGTCACTATATTCAAGTATGTAAGAAAGGCCTTTGTAGCCGGTAATTCCATTAGTGGAAGTGGAGAACGTGTGGCCTTGGTAGTATATGCTTTAAAGAATCCTGATACCTGGATTTTGGGTGAAGGATTTTCTCATGCTGGTTTATATCAGGCAAAGATTCATGGATTTAAGCACTTTGGACAATCAAGTCTTGGGGCATTTTTGATATTAGGTGGAGTGTGGTATACAATTGTTATAACAGGATTATATACAAAAATTTTCATCAATCTTATAGGTGGAAAAATAAAAAGTGTTATATCAATAGGTGCTATATTGGTTTTCGCTTTTTTAATGATTTATACACAGACCTTTACGCGAACTAATATTATGACTGCTTTGGTTTTAATAATGCTTGCTTTTGGAATGAGACAGAGACAGTTTTATGGTGTGAAATATCAGGAGAACATACATGAAAAAGATTAATGATTTGTGGAGAGTATTTGTTTCAATAATTCTTGTATTAGCTTCTAAATTTATAAAAAGAAGAAAAAACTGGTTAGCCTTTGGGGCATGGAAAGGAACCTTATATATAGATAATTCAAGATATCTGTTAGAGACAGCCCTATCCTCTTATGGTAAGGATTATGTTTTTGTATGGATTGGAAATAGTGATGTGGCTAAAAAGCTTCCTAAGGATTCTCGTATAAGATGTGTCAAAATGAACTCATTTAAATCTATTAGATATCTTCTTAGGTGTAAATATATGTTTTGTTCCCAGATGCATTTTGAGGATTTATCAAATTATAATGTGTTTAAAGGCGCAGTAATTACCTATCTTCATCATGGCTGTCCACTTAAGAGATGGGGAGATGATGCAAGTAGGAATAATACAAATCAAAAAAATAAACGTCAGCTTGTGAGTGATATAACAGGAAGAAATATTAAATATAATTATTTTGTTTGTAGTTCAGAAGCGCATTTTATTGTAAATCTGAGTGCACTGAAATCCAGGGGCTGTAATGATTTAAATAATCTTAGAACAGGTACACCGCGTAACGATTTATTATTCAAAAAGAATAATAAGGAATCGATAGAGAAGTATAAATCCAAGTATTCTAAACTTTTAAAATTTGAAAAAGATAAACGTGTTGTATTATATGTTCCAACATTTAGAAGGAGTGGAGTTTGCAATGAGTCTCTAGTTTATAGGGATTCAAAAGAAATAGATCAATTAAAGGAGATTTTGGATAAACATAATTGTGTGCTTATAGAAAAGGCTCATTTTGCTGGCAAATTCAATAATCTGGAAAATTATAAGTCTTGTCCGGAAATAATTCCGTGTCCTAAGAATGTTAATTTACAGGAAATGTTATTATTTACTGATTGTATGATTAGTGATTATTCAGGAGCATTTTTAGATTATTCTATTCTTGATAGACCAGTTATTCATTATATTTATGATTATGAGTTTTATAGAGATGTGGATTCTGGTTTGTATTATGATTTCGAAGAGTTCCAGTGTGGTATGGCTGCTAGAAATTATGATGAGTTATTGAATTCCCTGGATGAAAGCTTAAGTGATGCTGATGCTGATGATGGTTCTATATTACGTGATAAGGTGAGACATAAATTTATGGAATATGAAAAAGGCAATGCATCAATGCAAATATTGAAAAAGGTTGTTGGAAATATATAATTTAAGAATGTATACGTTAATAATATATTTGTAAAGATTATAGAGTGAGAAAGGAAACGATATGAAGGCTCTTATACTAAATTCTGGTCTTGGTTCAAGGATGGGAGTTCTTACGTCAGAACATCCTAAGTGTATGACAGAAATATCAATAGGCGAAACTATTTTATCAAGACAATTAAAAATGATTGCTGAAGCTGGTATTGAGGATGTTGTTATTACTACTGGGTATTATGATAGTGTATTAGTTAATTACTGTAATATGCTTGATTATAAGTTGAATATTACATATGTTAAGAATCCGCTTTTTGATAAAACCAATTATATTTATAGTATATATTGCGCAAGAGAGTATTTGGATGATGATATTATTCTTATGCACGGAGATTTGGTATTCGAATCAGAAGTATTTGAAAAGGTGGTTGAATCTCCCGTTTCTTGTATGACGGTTTCTTCTACATTACCTCTTCCAGAAAAGGATTTTAAGGCTAAGGTTGTAGATGGAAAGGTTTTATCTGTTGGTGTAGATATATTTAATGATGCCATGGAAGCTCAGGCTTTATATCATTTGAAGAAAACAGATTGGATGAAATGGCTGAATAAGATTGTTGAATTTTGTGAAACAGATAGAAGAAATGTTTACGCTGAAAATGCATTAAATGAGTTAAATGGAGATGCCAATATTTCTGCTCTGGATGTAGGAAATTTACTTTGTGCAGAGATAGATAACTCGGATGATCTGGCTATAGTTAGTAATAAATTAAAGGAAATAAACGCCAGAATAGTATATATGTGTTTTTCAACAGATATAATTCATGGTGGACATATGTCAATAATAAAAAAGGCTGCCAAGCTAGGAAAGCTTATTATTGGCGTTTTATCAGATGAGGCGGTTTCTAGCTACAAGAGGCTTCCTTTGGTTCCTTTAGAGGAAAGAAAGAGTTTGTTTGCTAATATTGTAGGTGTTTATAAAGTTGTGGAGCAGACAACATTAAGCTATAGGGATAATCTGGAAAAATATAAGCCTGATATTGTTGTTCACGGTGATGATTGGTGTACAGGATTTCAGAAGCCTATTAGAGATGAGGTTGTATCGATTCTTGCTTCATATGGAGGCAAAATTGTTGAATTTCCATATTCTTCTGATGACAAATATAAAGATATTGAGGCACATACAAGAGCCGACTTAGCAATGCCTGATATTCGTAGAGGTCGATTAAGAAAAGTATTAGATATGAAAGGACTTGTTACCGCTATGGAGGCCCATGATGGACTAACAGGTCTTATTGTAGAAAATACTGTAGTTCATCAAGATGGTGGTGCACATCAGTTTGATGCCATGTGGGTTTCATCCCTTTGTGATTCTACAGCTAAAGGTAAACCTGATATAGAATTGGTTGATATGACATCTCGATTTAGGACTATAGAGGATATTACAGAAGTTACGACTAAACCAATTATATTCGATGGTGATACAGGTGGAAAGACGGAACATTTTGTATATACAGTAAGAAGTCTTGAACGCCTGGGTGTTTCGATGGTTATAATAGAAGACAAAACAGGTCTGAAGAAGAATAGTTTATTTGGAACAGAGGTGGTTCAGACTCAAGACAGTATAGAAAGCTTTTGCGATAAAATTCGTGCAGGTAAAAAAGCTCAAAGAACCAAGGAATTCATGATTTGTGCAAGAATAGAAAGCTTAATTCTTGAGAAAGGCATGGAGGATGCATTAAACCGTGCCATTGCATTTTCTGAGGCGGGTGCGGATGCTGTTATGATACATAGCAGAAAGAAGGATCCTTCTGAGATCAAAGAATTTATTGAGAAATTCAGAGCTAATAATTCAGTTACTCCTATAGTTCTTGTTCCGACCAGCTTTAATAGTGTTACTGAGGAGGAATGGAAGGAATTGGGAGCTAATATAATAATATATGCTAATCAGCTGATGAGGGCCGAAGTTCCTGCCATGAAGAACGCTGCAGAATCAATTCTTAAGTATCATAGAGCGGAAGAGTGTGATGAGATGTTGATGCCATTCAAAGATATTATCAGGCTGATTCCGGAGGAACTGTAATAAATGCTATATAAAGGAATATATAATGGAGCAGAATATAATATCAACAAATGGAAGATATGAAGATGCTGATGCTTGGTTTGATAATATGAGTAAGGTTATGCTTGTATGTGATAAATCAATTATTATGCATAAAATTAACGATTATTTTGAAACCCTTTTTGATAGATTAGGTGTTGGTGTAATCAGGTTTTCGGATTTTTCACCTAATCCCCTTTATGAGTCAGTTGTTAAAGGTGTTAAAACATTTAGAGAAAATAAATGTGATGCCATTATTGCTCTTGGCGGTGGATCTGCAATGGATGTTGCTAAGTGCATTAAAGCATATTGCTTTATGAATGGTGATGGAGATAATGGAGAATGGCTGAAACAAGAAATAGAAGCTAATGATATACGTTTTCTGGCGGTTCCAACAACTGCAGGAACTGGTTCAGAAGCTACTCGTTATGCGGTTGTTTATTATAATGGGGAAAAACAAAGTGTTACCAGTGAGACCTTTATACCTGATACTGTTTTAATGGATTCAAGTATATTAAAAACACTTCCTGTATATTTTAAGAAAGCAACCATGTGTGATGCTCTTTGTCATGCTATTGAAAGCTATTGGTCAGTTAATAGTACAGACGAAAGTAAGGAATATAGTAAAAATGCTATTGATTGCATTTTGAAAAATATGGATGGATATATTTCAAATACTGAAGAGGGTAATGCGGGAATGCTATTGGCTGCCAATCTGGCAGGTAAAGCGATTAATATTACTCAAACAACTGCAGGTCATGCAATGTGCTATAAAATCACCAGTCTTTTCGGACTTGCACATGGTCATGCTGCTATACTTTGTGATAGAATACTGTATTCCTGGATGATTGATAATGTAGATAGATGTTCGGATCCAAGGGGCTCTAAATATTTAGCGGATACACTGGATGATATTGGTATAGCTATGGGTTGTGATAATGCTAAAGCTGGAGCTAAAAAGCTTGTGGATATTTTTGAACGTCTTGAGCTTGAAATCCCTGTGGCAAGTGAACAAGAACTGGTCGTCCTGAAAAAGGGCGTAAATCCAGTTAGGTTGAAAAATCATCCTATTGAAATGGATGAAAATACAATTGATAGATTATATCATTTAATACTTAATGGAGATAACTATGAACGTTGAAAAATTTGTTGAGATAATTGAATCTGATTTTTATACTGGTGTTCCTGATTCGCAGCTTAAAGAATTGTGTAATTATTTAATGGCGACCTACGGAATTGATTCAAAACATCATATTATAGCGGCTAATGAAGGTAATTGTACCGCCTTGGCAGCGGGTTATCATTTAGCAACGGGAAAAATACCTGTTGTATATATGCAGAATAGCGGAGAGGGGAATATAATAAATCCTGTTGCCAGCTTATTAAATGATAAGGTTTATGCTATTCCTGTTATATTTGTTATTGGATGGAGAGGTGAACCAGGTGTTCATGATGAACCGCAACATATCTATCAGGGAGAGGTTACACTAAAACTCTTGGAAGATATGGATATAAAATATTTTGTATTAAGTAAAGAGACGACAGAAGAAGAATTAATTGCACAGATGAAAGAATTTAAAGCTATACTTTCTGGTGGAAAGAACGTCGCTTTTGTTGTTAGAAAGGGGGCTTTGGATGGAGCTCCTAAGGTGGATTATAAAAATGACAATAATATGTCCAGAGAAGATATTATTGACCATATAGTAAATGTAACTGGTCAGGATCCTGTTGTTAGTACAACGGGTAAAGCTTCAAGAGAATTATTTGAAATTCGTGAAAAAAATGGTCAGGATCATAAGTATGATTTTCTGACGGTTGGCTCTATGGGACATAGCTCATCTATTGCTTTAGGTGTAGCTATTAATAAGCCGGAAAAGAAAATCTGGTGTATTGATGGGGATGGGGCTCTGTTAATGCATATGGGTTCAATTGCAGTAATTGGTCATAATAATCCTGATAATTTAATACATATTGTTATTAATAATGGAGCACATGAAACAGTTGGAGGTATGCCAACGGTAGCTTCAAGTATTAATATTTGTGAAATTGCCAAGGCTTGTGGATATCCTAATGCTGTAAGTGTGGACAATTTCGATGATTTGGATAGGGAGCTTGTCATGGCCAAAGAAAGGAATCAATTGAGTCTTATTGAGGTTAAATGTTCAATTGGGGCCAGAGATGACTTGGGAAGACCGACAACAACGGCTTTGGAAAACAAAAATGGATTTATGAATTATATAAATAATTGATATAAATAGTAAGAAAGGCATAAGCTCATAATGAATAAATTATGGAATAAGTATAAAGAAATGAGTAAACAGGCAAAAGCAGCCATATGGTTTGTTGTTTGCAGTGTTTTACAAAAAGGTGTTTCTTTTATTACAGTTCCTATTTTTGCAGATATTCTTACTACTGAAGAGTATGGAACTTATAGTCTGTATTCGTCCTGGATGAGTCTTTTGACGATTATAACATCTTTATATTTATTTAATGGAGTATTGAATAATGCTATGGTTAAATATAAAGATGATAGGGACAGATATATATCATCAATGCAGGGTTTGACTGTTACCATAACAATGCTTATATTTGCAATATTTCTGATTTTTGAAAAAAAATGGGAAATGTTGTTTGGCCTGGCTCCTATATATATAATAATGATGTTTATAGAAGCTTTTGTGACTCCTTCCTTACATTATTGGTCTGGTAAACAAAGATTTGAATATAAGTATAAAAAACTGGTTGCAGTCACATTGGCAAAAACAGTTGCTAATCCATTGCTTGGTATAATTGCAGTACATTGTGCAAGTGATAAAGCATTTGCCAGAGTTTTATCTGTTGTTGTTGTTGAATTTGTTTTTTGTGGAATAATTTTTATTATACAATTTTATCGTGGTAAGGTCTTTTTTGATCGGACTTATTGGAAATATGCTCTTGTAATGGGTATGCCTCTCTTACCACATTATCTATCTGGTCTTATTCTTAATCAGGCGGATAGGATAATGATTGAAAAAATGGTTGGTCGTTCAGAAGTGGCATTTTACAGTGTATCCTATAATGTTGGAATGTTGGTTCAAATATTCAGCGTTGCTATTGGAAATGCCTTAACTCCTTGGATGTATCAAAAAATAAAAAGTAAAGATTGTAAAGGAGTCGGCAAAACTATTGATCTTTTGCTGCTGATGATTTCGGCCATAGCATTTTCATTAATGCTATGCAGTCCTGAGGTGATAGCTATTATTGGGTCCTCAAAGTATGATGAGGCTGTTTATGTTATTCCTCCTGTTGCTGCAAGTGTATTTTTTATATTTTTATATAATTTATTGGCGATTCCACAGTTTTACTATGAAAAAACCAAGTTTATGTTATTTGCATCTATTTTTGCAGCTATAATGAATTTAGGGTTAAATTGGATATTTATAGGAATGTTTGGTTATGTGGCGGCAGGTTATACTACACTGGCTTGTTATATAATATACAGTATAGGCCATTATATTATCAGTACAAATCTTATGAAAAAAGAAAATAGTGAAATGGCTGATGAGATATTTGATAAAAAGATTATATTTATATTATCATTTGTAACTGTTGTCTTAGGCGTAGCTTGTAATTTCATATTTGATTATATTATTCTTAGATATACAATTTTGCTGATATGCTTTGTAATTGCTTTTATAAAGAGAAAACAAATTATTGGTTTGGTAAAAGAAATAAAGCGTAAATAAAAGAATAAAAGAAATAGAAATACTATAACGATAGGAATAAGAATACTTGGAAAATAAAAATTTCCGGGTATTCTTTTTTATAAGAAACAACTTATAGAAAGAATATCCGGAAAATATAATATACATTATTTGATTATTATATAACCAATAATCGGCTTTTGATATCTATGACATAAAGAATAAACTCGTTTGATGTTCTTAAGCTTAGACTTGTTAATTTGTTCGATAATAACAACGGCTTCTGATTTGTTTAATGAGTTTAGGGACTCTGTTTCTCCATCTAATACATTATTGGTTTGTATGTTAGTAAATGTACCTTTTAGCTTATTATTGATTTGGACTATTTGTTCTTGAAGCTCTGTATTATCTGATGAAGTAATTAAATTAAGCTTTTCCCAATTGTTTAAATTCGCAGAAAGCGTTATATCTGTAATGATACGATTTAAGCTTTTTTCGGGATCGGAATACTCGTTTTTTGCATCGAACATTTTAATTAATAGGTTATCTATAAAATTAAATAGCTTCTTCTTTTTTGCGGAAGCTCTCCATATTCCCAATAAAGGAACATTGTATTTGGATTCTATTTCGCTGGCGCTTATTAAATTACCTTTAAGTAGTATTAAAACATAAAGGATTCCGCAGGCTAAAATGAATCCGGCTATTAGACCAACGATAATATATTTTATGTAAAATGTTTTTATGGTTGGAACAACTAATTCGGAATAATCTGTTGTTTCATCTGATGCTTTAGTTTCAACAGGTAGTTCGACCGAAATAGTATTTTCATTGCTTATTAAGGCGTAAAAATATGATTTTTGCTCATCGGTTAGGTTCTTGAGCATATTTTGAGTTGTATTATATATAATTGTTAGATTATTAGCTTTTTCCTGCTGCATTTCGAGAATATTATCGCTTATGTTGCAGCTATAATTTTCAGAAACTAATACATAATCAAAATCGCCGTATATTTTCTTTAAAGAGTTTAAAGAACTTGGCATATTATTTTTTAATATCTGGGCGATTGTTTTACATTCATTTTCAGTTCGACCATATATGCTTATATTTATTAAGTTATTACTAGAATTTATACGGATTAATTCCTTTATATATGCTGCTTCAATTATAGAATCTTCGGTACTGATTGAATCAGAAATAGTGTTCAATGTTTTTTGGGTTAGTAAGATGTTTGAAACTGAATCAATAATATTTTTACATTGATCATTTTTTTCAATTACTGGATATTCAACAACATAGTGTGTATCTATTAGATATTGAATAGTGTAAGTTGGCGTAGATTTTGGATCTAGTTGCATTAATATAGAATTATTAATGTAGTCAACTGTATCAGCATATGGTTGTTGAAACATTTTATAGGTACTTACTAAATTATTGACTTCGGATATTTGTCTAGGAGTAAGATTTTCTTCGAACTCAGATAAAGTTATTAATGTGGTGTTATTGGAAGCTGGAAATACAGATATTTCTTCATATTCTTCAAGCTTTTGTTGTATTTCCTGAGCGTCTTTTTTGGTTTTATAATAAGCGTATATATTAAAAAGAACACCTACAAGCAGCATACTTAGTATTATAAATCTCCAATGCTTTAATATATTATAAATATAACTTGTTATATCAAATTCTAAATCATTGTTTTCGGAATAATTCATTATAGCCTCCATTACGAAGATGATTTTTCATATTATTGTAAGCA
>JAILGP010000116.1 GCA_024696635.1 Eubacterium sp.
CAGGGAATTTATCATTCCATCTATTCTTGCCTATGGTGCATTTGTAATATTTTTCTCCGATATTGAAATAGCCACGGACGCCTCTTCTGTTAGGTTCTGCCGCCGTCATTTTCACTGTCATACCCTTAAGAGATGGGTCAACTGGTGAATATTGTAAGGTATAGAACATATGTCTTACTTGGACTTTTCTTTTATTTTCTTCCCTCTCTAATACAATCTCATGATCCATACAGGCATTATTATCAGCCAGTAATATTATTATTTCTTCGCTATAATTATTTACCTGGGATCTAGTCTCTGGAGATAGGAATTCTGCGTGACCATGAGCCATTGGATTACGTGCCTTTGCACAAAGTCTCAATTTATCTTCCCATATTTCCCATCCATCATTATTGAAATATTGAGAAAACCAATTTTCCCAATTTATTCTAAGTATATCAACCGCCACATCAAGACTGCATACATCAAGAAGATCAACATCCATTTGATATTCATTCATAGAATCATCTATAAAACGGTCATAGGTATCCAGTATATTTCCTGCGCCTGCATTTTCAAATATTTCTTCCCACAATTCGTAATCTATATATTCAACGGTATACTCTTCCATAATCTTTTTTCGAATCATAGATTTAATCTTTTTTTCAAGTCCCAAAATAGAGGTCCAGGTATCGACATTAAGAGGAACCCTTCTAAGATAATTTGTAAAATGTCTCGAAATAGATATGTAAGGTTCTACATCTTTTCTTAGATAGCCCATATTTTCCATCAAATCAATATCCTGCTGAATTACATCAATGCTAGGACCCAATATTATTCCTACCAGCTTCTCTATAGAACTTGCATCCTGATAGGCCTCGTCTACTGATATTTTATCATTTTCCAAACAGGCATATACTGACCTATAATAGTTCTCTATATCTATCTGTCGTCTTCTATATATATCATCTATATTAATACTTATTATTTCTGAATAATCATTTATCTTTTTCTTATAATCATTTACCATTTCAAAGGCAAACATAGAATTCAGGAAAGGTGACTTTCCACAATAATAATCCAATCTTTCCTTTTCAGATTCGCTTAATTCTATTCCATATTCCTTCAATTTTTCAAAAAAGGATTCTAAATCAGAATCATTGAAACCTTTTATAGGATATGTTTGTACTACTCCATGTAAAGTGGAATTATTTTGATTTCTATTTTCAATCATATAAACCTGTCGTCGGGATATCAAAACTAAGGATGTACCCTTATCATTATTTGTACATAATTCCCTCAAAAATTCATAATCTTGATTAGTATTAAATATATCCGAAGCCTTATCAAATTCATCAATGAAAAGAATAATATGATATTGCAATCTATTAATTAATCCGAATATTGAGAATACTTTACCAATATAAAACTGGTTTTCATTAACATTTTTAAAATCATCCATGCGCTTCTTATATACTGTATTATCAGCTATTTCATTTATATCATTATCCTTAATCCAAAAATCCAACTCCTCTACTAAATAATGACATAATTCATATTTGGATCCACATAAAGCAAGATCAATAAAAATAGGGATTACTTTATCATATATGATATTTTCACCAAAGTTGCCCCCTATGTTCTCTAATGCATTACTATCACCTGTATTTTCTAATGTATTTTTATCATTTACTATTTTTATAATATTGTTAATAACTGTCTTCGCAATAGAAGTCTTACCAAAACGTTTCAATCCAGTTATGGATATATTAGTATTTGTAGTAAGAAGAAGCCTTGTAAATTCATCAATATAACGTCCATAACCTATCTGACTTTCCCCTGATACCTGTGGACCCACCTCGAAAATATTTCTTTTCATTTGCATTTCTTCCTTTTCAACGAATAATCTTCATATTAGTTCTTTGGGAATAATATAAATAGTTGTTACCATAGCCTAATATTATTCAAATTAAACTACCTAATTAGCTCATGTAAAATATCTCTGTTAAGAAGTGCTTGTTCTTTTAGCAAATAGAATTTCAACAAAGGCATATTAATAGAACAATATCTTTCTTGCTGTACATCAATTATTCTACGTTTTTTTAGACGATTAATAATTTCCATACCCTGAATTCTATCCATTCCGTCAACAAGATCTTGATTCTCATCTGTAGCCTCCACCACTTTTTCCTTGAAGAAATCCAAATCATCAAGCTCCACACGCGGAACATTAATAGTTTTCCTGGCTATCTCTTTAAGAACTTTTAAATTTAGGTCATTAATAAGCTTCCCCTGATCTCCCACATTTGAAACGTCCTGAATCTGTGGCTCGAAGTCACCTGACCCAAACATACCAAAATTATCAATAAATTTATTTTCGAAAACTATCTGTACTATAGTCTTAGTAGCCTTCTCAATATAATTTTCATTCAGATAATCTATTACATGCTTACAGAAAATATTAATCAGATAAGCACTACCTAAAGTCCAGTCATATATCATCTTTACTGCTTCCGGAGTAAAGAGCTCCTTTTCCTCATATCCTGAAACCTGACAAGGCTCACATATAAGTTCCTTTGAACCCTTAAAATCAAGATAGGTTATCTCATTGTCATAATCCATACAAGCGAATTCATTTTCATATCTGGATTTCCATGTAGGAATATTATCCTGGGCAATAATAATCGCACATATCCCATAATCCTGAATAAAGGACTTCCAAAAACGCATGAACTGAGTGCCGTCAATATTACCGCTTTCAATCCATTCATAAATGTAAGAAAACTCATCCAGGAATAAGAGAGGTATATTCTCATTAGACCCACTTATCATATTTAATCTTGAAGACAATTTGTTTATAAACCTAATGAATATAGGCATGTATTCCGAAGAATTTTCAAGCTCTTTAGTATCAAAATTCATACCCAAATCCACAAGTTTATTATAAATATCTTCATAATCCAGCTGTAATGTTTCTTCTATATTGTTAATAATTGAAATAAGCACTTCTTTAATATTTCTACATATTCCAACGCTTCCCAACTCAAATATAAGATATTCTTTGGGATAGGTAGCTTTGATTTTCTCCTTCAGATAATCCTTTACACTATTTTTACCTACACGTCTCTGTCCCCAAAGGATTATCCCACGATTTCTAAGCATAATGCCATTTGGATCACGCATAGAAGCACATATACTATCAATAAGTTCATTTCTACCCTTAAAAAGATCAGGGGTATTTACACTCACTCCTGCGCCTCTGATTATGCTATTATAACGGTTGGTAATCCTTGTAAAAGTACTCCTATCCTTAATATTTACAGGTAAGTTTACAATTTCATGCTTTCTGACAATTGACTCTACTCCATCATTATATGAATAATCCAGATCCACCTTAGCCTCAAATTGCCCTTCAGCTACAACACTGTCATCCAAAGAAAACTCAGCAAGATAATCCTGTTCCTCACCGGCCCTAATGCTTGTAAAATGTGTATTACTAAGAAGGAATTCAGCTCCAGCACTTCCAATAAGGCTTATATGATTTATATTTGCATCCTGACAATTTTCTTTATTTTTAAATACTATGGATATTTGAACTCTATTTCCAGCCACATAAACAGTCTCATCAGACAAGAATATTTCAAGCTCAGGATAACTGGAAATGTATATGTCATCCATTTTCTTTCTAATAGCTTCCTTAAGCTCAGCTAAATAAATGTATATATAATTATAGCTGATATCCGTTACGGAATTTTCTATTTCTGACTTAAGATTATCTATTTTATTCTCTACGTCCCTGAAGCCTCTTATCTTTTCCTCTACCCTGTATTTTCTAAAGGAATCCCCTATTGCTCTTAGAATATCCCTATATAATCCGATTACCTTTTCATCTTGATTCCAGAGCATATGGGATTTTAATATATTATTAAAATTCTCTATATGATTTCCTAGCATCTCTACCATATTAAACTCTGAAACAGATTCTCTGACTTCATTGCCTATATGTTGAACCAGGTTATAATATATTGAACTAGCCTCCTCCCATAATCTTTTAAAATCATAGAATTTTTCTATGTTATATTGATGATTTATACCACTCATCCTTTTAAGTTCGGACTTAGCGCCATCCCTTATTAAAGACTGAAATATCTCAGTAAGAATTTTATTTACTTGCTCATTTTTTTCCTTGAGCATAAATGTAGCTATCAGTAAATCTTTTATCGATATACAATTATTAATAAAATACTGACTCAAATTGGGACGAATATTATGCAGCTCATCTGAAAGCCTATTATTTTCCACAAAAAAGGAAGCAGTCAGAAGCTTAATGGCTATATCAATATTTCCACCATCATTCGCCATAAAATTTTTCAGAGCCTCAATATACATATATCTGATACTATCGACATCCTTATTTTTTTCTATCAAGGAATCTGCTGAATATCTGGCATAACTTCCAATATATCTTCTCACTTTACCCACAGCAAGCCTGTTACTTTCATCATTATTATAATTATTTCTGGAATCATTTATCATCCTAGCAATTCCAAGATTTATATTACTCATGTATTCTGTATTAATTCTATTTCTATTATCATTTAAAGTATTATTTATGGATATTATAATTCTTTCAACGTCACCAGAAGAACCGGTGAATCTACCATCGACAACCTTGTTATAAACCACCGCTACCCTGTTAAAGAAATTAGTCAGATCAAATCCTCTAAGCTTATTTTCCAAATATGACGACAAATTCAATTCAGCTTCATTAATAAGCCCATCCTCATATATAAAATCTAAGTCATCAAATTCATTTATAGTGATTGTCTCTGTATCACTACTGTAAGAACCATCAACTATTGACATCATTTTTTTATCATCTGGAAATACTTCCAGTATGATATTAGCTTGTCTTACAGCCTCCTCCCTATATCCGGCATTATAATATATTTCTACTAATCTTAAGATACAATTATTTCTCAACCTATAATAATTAGAAAACTCACTCTTGTTTTCATAGAGATAATCAAGACTATTTTCATACCAATAAATAGCCTCATCCCTTTCTTGACTTTTGTTATATAAATCAGCCAATTTAATCATATATTGATATGTTGTTTTCTTCTTTGTTGTCTTTTTTATTGCAGATTTCAATATAAGCTTAAGGGCATCAAAGTTCTCATTTTTCTCTATAAGCTGAATTCTTAGATTTTTAAGCTTCTCATCATCATTCAATAAATTTCCATAGGTTTCCAGAAGCTGAAGTCCTTTTATAACATGTGCTCCTCCCTTGATGATATATATATTCACAAGATTTGCCACAGACGAACCAGGACGATCCTTTACCTGAATAGCCTTAATAAATAATTCCTCTGCTCTATCAATATCTACACCTATTGTTTCCCCATTATTTCCCTTATGGCCTTCCCTATAATAAACAGCAGTATTGAAATACAATCTATCTTCTTCAAGGTCCTCCAAGGAATCAAATGAATTTACCGCGTCACTTGGTACAACCATGTTGATTGCATTTTTCTCAGCTTCATCAGGATCAAGATTCTTAAATTCATCATCTTTAACATCCTTCAGAATATTACTCTTCATTACATATTCCACAGAATATAAATTACTAGCATCCAGTTCATTTGAATTCTCCAGCGGCTTAAGGGATTTATAAAGCACTGGTTCAAAAGATTTTTCATCTGTCTGGTTTTGTTTCCAATTAATATAATTTAAATTATTCCTCCAGTTATTTACTTCATCTATTTTTACATGTCCATTATTTATAAAGTCTTCTATTTCCTGCTGAGAATAATCCTTTATCCCGATAACCCTTTTGGCAACAAGATTTACTGTATTTCTATTTTTATTTCTATGTTCTCTTATATCAAATTTAACACTAAAAGATATGTTGTCATCAGAATTTCTAGATTTAATATCAGCACTGAGAAGTGGATCCATTATATCTTTTAGTAAATAATTATAGGTTGTATTACCGGATCTTATATGTCCAAATTCAGTATCCGGATTATAGTTTTCTATAATACCTTCATTTACAGGAATGCTACTTTCAATATTATAATTGGGATCTAGTTTAATATGGTCACCAGCTCTATTACCATTATTATCAATTCCAACTTCATATGTTATCTTTCTAGTATAATAGGGACTAGTCAAAAGAATCTTTTGTAATTCATTATCCTCTACCTGATTTATTGAAAATGGGATAGGATTTCCTTTTTCATTTATCAATCTACCTTTTTGAGTATCTCTATCATAGAAGGATACAATGCCTTTTTTTATTCTTTTTTCTTTTCCCTTTTTACTAGATACCTTTTTATTTTTTTCTTTAATAATGGTATTTCTTATAGGCTTCATATTTACATTTTCTTTATTATATATAGCCTTAAGATAATTATGATTGGCCTTAGAATACAATTTCTCCTTATCCGGCAGCATGTTAATTTCAGCCTTATCAGCATACCAATATACAAGAATCTTACCGGTTAATTTTTCCGAATGATTTAAAAGAAGTGCTATAAGAGAAAAATCTTTCTTATTTACAGCATACTGACAAAGCCAGCTGGTTATTGCCTCATTTTCTTCATTACCTGACACAGAAAGAATAGCAATTTCATGTAAATTGCCGGATAGATTGTATTTTTTTGATAATAGAAATTCCAGATGATAAGCCCCTGCCTTATGATAATAATCAGCTGCTTTTTTATATTCCTGAAGGCCTTTATTAGCATTTCCATCAGAAGCTTTTTTATCTCCCAGTTCGTGATAGATCATGGCTATATAAAGATTCATGGCAGGATCTTCTTTGACTTCATTCTTATATTTTGCTATGGCCTTCTTAATTCTGTCACTTTCAAGGGAAAACTCATTTACTTTTTTTGCATATTCAATAATATTTGATACATCATCAATAATTTTCTTGTTTTCTTCCTTGATCTTGGATTTCCAGGTTTTCTTAATGGACTTAAAGTCTGGAATAATTATTTCATCATCAAAAATTTCATCCCTATTTATAATAAAAGTCTGGCTAGGTACCTGAGGGGATTTGGCAGGCTGTTCCTCCTGAGATGTAGCAGAAAGATTTGCCTCAGGCGTAGCAGGGCACTCCTCCACATCGTATTCGGCAATACGACCATACATAAGTCTCTTGGACTTATCTCCACCATCAAGACTAATCTTTATACCTGAATCCCCAAAATCAAGTACCCTTCCTTCGTAGGTCTGGTCATTTTCTGTATAAAGCTTTACCCAATCACCTACTTTGATATCCTCTAATATTTCCTCTCTAGTCATATATAACCCTCCCTACTAATTTACCAATGGGGTCAGACCCTTTTGGTAAAAAATTATTTCTTGGTGAATCTGAATACGTTGGACTTGTCTTCTGGGCTTAGTTCTTTGATGTAGTCCATGTACATGTCCACGGTTTCGTCTGCCATGCCTTTATCTTTGATGGACTGGAACATGTCTATTGCTTCCTTGCGGTTGCCAAGGTGGAAGAGTCTTATGGCTTCACGGAAATCATCCTTGTTAGCCATTCTTACCTGTCTAAGCTCTGGCTCAAGGCAGTCAAGCACTTCGTAAAGGGACTTAACCTCGTTTACTCCTGCAACCTGTACCATACCAAGGTATCTCAGGTTCATGGAATCAGGATTATCCATCTTATCTATTGTTTCCTTGGAAAGGAGCATAGCTGTATGGTAGGTCTTTGTCAGTGACTCCAGTCTTGAACTGATGTTTACACTGTTGGATATAACTGTACCGGATAGTCTTTCTGACTCACCAACTATACCGATTCTGGCTATACCTGTATGGATACCTACACCAACTCTGATTTCGCTAATTCCAAGTCTTTCTGCTGTAGATGGGTCAAGAACTATGGCCTGGTATATCTCCTGACCAGCCTGGATAGCTTCCTCGGCTGTTTCAAAGAGGGCCATAACAGCATCACCTATATACTTATCAACAAAACCATCATGCTTACGGATAATAGGTCCCGCTATTCCATATATTACATTGACAAATTCAAAATTCTCCTTAGCAGTCAGCATCTCGGAATTAAGCGAGAAGGATCTTATATCACAGAAAAGAACTGTAAATTCCTTACTCTGGGCATCACCCAGTTCAAGGTCAGTAATCTTCTCTTTGCCAAGGAACTCACGGAATTTCTCAGGCACGAACTTGTAGTAGAATTCCTCCTTCTCCCTGTTCTCTTCAAAGAGCTTATCAAGGCTGTCGGCCATTTCATTTACCTGACGGCATATATCACCAAGCTCATCCTTGGACTTTGTATCAATTCGGGCTGTCAGATCACCCTCTGAAATCTTGGTTACTGTTTCTGAAGCCTTACTAATTGTTGAAGTCATTCTAACTGAAAGGAAGATCATTATACCAACCAATGCAATGGCAAATGGTATCATTATGAACCATACTCTTCTCTTTCCCTCAGTCAGCTCGTTATACATGGAATAGGTATTTGTATTTACATATAGGTTGGCAACCTCTTTTCCATCGCTGGAAAGAATCGGAGTCATGGCAAAATAATTTCCATCCTCGCCATAAGACTGATATACATGAGTGCCAAATGCAGTCGACGTGATAACCTTATAATTCTCCAGTATATCCACCGATACATTCTCAAATGGAAGAGAAAGGAACTGAGTATTAGCAAGATAATAGGAATATCCATCCCCGCCATCCATAGCCACGCTGAAGTCGTACTTCTCGCTCCATGGTGTTCGGTTATTCTTGCAGAAATCCATAAGATCATCACGCATATCAGCCACCGCCTGCTGGTCCAGGTCATAGAGGCACTCCACCCCCTTTAGCTGGTCACCGGATATATTCTCGGCGCAAAGCTCGGAAACCGAAATAGCCTCGTCCACAAGCATTGATTCGTAAACGTGCATATTCATCTCAGACATGAAATAGTACACAACCCCCAGCATTACGGTAATGATAGGAATGATAAGGAGAAGCTGTTTCACAAGCAGTGTCTTCTTTATAAAAACAATAAATAAGATTAATAAGACAAATGCAACGCCATAGAGAATATATGAAATAATAGGAATCCATTGCTGGAATATCTCATATGAACTAAGCTGGCAGGTAGAATCTATAGCTTCTATCTCTTCACCATTATATCTATAAAGACCATCCTCCATTGCTATAAGGAGACTATCATTATTAGAAGCAAGTGTCATAACAAGTGGGACGTAAATGTCTGAAAGCTCTGAGTAATCCTGGCCTGAACCGTTAGCTCCACCATCAGCACCACCGTCCACAGAATCAGCACCATCTACACCATCTGCTCCATCAGTGCCATCAACATCACCAACTCCATCAGCACCATCTACACCATCTGCTCCATCTACATCATCCGCTCCACCAGCCTCTTCCCCAGCTATAACATAATCCTCATAATCATAGCCTTCAGGTAGATAGAAGTCTGACATATCAAGCAGAGAATAAGCCTCCCCATCCTCTATGCAGCAAACCTCAGGTGTTGAGTAGTAGAGATTAAAATAAATTGTATCCTGGAAAATTGTCATGTAATAAGGAACAAAGCTGTCATATGGAGAATCAAGGAAGAATTCGAAGTTATAAACCGGGGCTCCCAAAACTTCCTCATACATAGCATCTGAAGCAGTGATAAGAGCTTCTTTATCTTCATCAACGGCTCCAGCAACCCCAGCTGCATTTGCCCCAGCTGAAGCATCATCCGCCTTAGCTTCTTCCCCATAGCTTCCGGTCTCTTCTTCCACTACAGCACTATCAACGTCCGTCCCGGCAATTTCAGCAGCGCTTACTCTATAAAGATTCCCATTTGTTCTAAGAAGAAGGAATTCACCTTCAGCAGACCAGGCCTTGCAGATATAGGAGCCATCCTCTGCTCTTTCGATTGTGCTGAGGATTTCCCTGTCCCCGGTCTGTGGGTTAAGGGCTATAAGCTCTGTTCTATACTCATCGGAATATGCAAAGAGCAGGTTCTTA
>JAILGP010000121.1 GCA_024696635.1 Eubacterium sp.
TCTTTTCCGCCAAATATTACATTTCCCCCAACCGGCTCCAGCATACCTGCAATGGTTTTAAGTATAGTTGACTTACCTGCCCCATTAGGTCCTATGAGAGCCACAATCTTACCCTGCTTCACCATAAGACATATATCAGAAATAAGAGGCTGCTTATTATATCCGACTGAAAGCTTATTTAATTCTAATTCAGACATATCAGTCACCCCTCTTTCTACTAATTAACATGGAAATTACAACAGGAGCTCCAAATATAGCTGTTACAGTACTGATACTCAGCTCCATTGGAGAAAAAAGACTTCTTGCTATAAGGTCAGATAAAAGACAGAATACCCCTCCTCCTAAAAAGGAGCCTGCTATTATTATTCTGGGTTTTGAGGTCTTAAAAAGCTTCCTCATGATATGGGGAACTGCTATTCCCACAAAAGAAATAGGACCGGCAAATGCAGTCACTGTCGCAGACAAAAGACTGGATACAACAATTAAAATAATCCTAAATACCTTTACATTCATTCCAAGACTAAAGGCATAAGCTTCTCCATATAAATAAGCTTCTATCCCCTTAGACAAAATTATGGACATAATAAGTCCTATCAATACTACAGGCAGGAAGGTTTTAACATTTAACCAGGAAATAGATGAAAATGAACCCTTCGACCAATTATGTAGATTTACAATATTTGAATCATCTGCAAAGGAAACCATAAGGTCTGTAACAGCAGAACAGATATATCCTATCATGACTCCACATACTATAAGAATTGACATGGATTTTACTCTTCCAGCAGCTATGATAACAAATGAAGTTGCAATTATGGCTCCTAAAAATGATGCTAAAATCATCATGACCGAGCTAATCCTGCTTCCATATTTAACAGCACCTATCATTAAAAAGGCCACCATCAGCTTGGCTCCTGATGATATTCCCAGAACATAGGGACCTGCTATTGGATTTGAGAAAAATGCCTGAAGAAGATATCCCGCAAGAGCCAGTGCCCCGCCAAGTATAAATGCCGCTAATGTTCTTGGGATTCTTATATCCCAGAGTATTTTTCCATTTACCGTTTCATTTTCATAATCTAAAATTGTAGCCATACATTCAGAAAAAGACATCTGTGTACTGCCTGTAATAAGATTCAATATAATCAAAAAGAGAAGCAGGAGAATTAAAATGCTATATATTATTATATTTCTCTTTTTCATTTCACTCTCCTCCCTTCTTTACTATTTAATAATATGACATAAACAAGAAAAAACAAACTCCTGATTTTATTTCAGCTTATTCATATATTCAGTCTCAACACCATCTTCATTTATAACATAATATAGGTCCTGAATTATATCTGTAATCTTACTTGTCTCCTGATACATATTGAGATTTGTGCTCCAGACATTTTTCTCCTTAACCGCCTTGAAATCATTAAATAATTCATTCTTGGATATAAGGTCATCTATAGACTTGATTCCACCATCAATGGTCCCGTTATATATAAGAATATCCGCATCCTTGGCTTCTCTATAGAAGTCCTCCCAGTTTATATTCATGGTAGAAAGTGCATTTTCATCAAAATCAAGATTCTCGAGAGCATATCCACCTCCTGCCATTTTGATCATCTTACTAAGATAATCTCCCGGCTTACGAACATTCACATAACCATTAGAGGTTATATAAAAGAATACTACAGTTTTCTCTTCTCTATCCTCTTTAGCCTCAGCAAGTTTTTCCTCAAGCTCTTCAACAGCCCTTCTTTTTTCTTCAAAAAATGCTTCTGCCTCTTCTTCTTTACCAAGTAATACTGAGTATAATTTAATCCATTCCAGCCTTCCCAAAGGCTCCCCTTCATAGCTGGACCTGTCTACAAAAACAGGAATACCCAGCTTTTCCAGCTGTTCTTTTATTTCTGGAGTTCTATAAATCATTGTTGACTCTATAGCAAGGTTACACTCCATTCCAAGAAGTGCTTCATAATCTGGCCCGCTGTATTTTCCAACATAGGTTATAAGACCATCATTAATTCTATCCTTAATCTCCTGCATGGAATAATCATCACTAGTTGTGCTACAGGCCTTTACCTTATCCAGTCCTTGCATTTGCCTGAAAAGATCCATTACAGAGGAAGCCGCAAGATAAATAGAGTCTGAATTCTGACTTATATATGTAACATCCTGTAGACCAAGATTCCTTTTCTCTTTTCCATCTGGAACTATAACATATTCATTTCCATCCTCAATATGAATATGTATATATCCCTCTGTATAATAATCGACTGAAAACTGATTTGCGTAAACAAGGTCCATTGAATGATCATATTGTATCTGGTCAGACTTTGTACCTGTGCTTTCATCCTCTGACTGTTCAGTCTTCATATCCTGACTTTCATCCTCTGACTGGCTGGTTTCTTTATCCTTACTAGTCTCCACCTGATTGGTTGATGCATCAGGATTTCCACATGCTATAAGGCATAAAACCATGATAATTATATTAATAAAGAATAGGTATTTATTCATTTTTGATTTCTTTTTCTTCATATTCTTATTCATGCCTTAAACCAAAGTCAGCCCACAGAAAATCTGCGGGCCTCCTATTAATAAATTAATCCATCACTGACATATCAAATGTAAGTGTATATTCAATTTCATGAGGCTTACTCATGGCTGTTGTATCTGCTATTACTGTTACAGGGCTGGAAATATCCTTAAATTCTATTTCAAAAACAGAATTTCCTTCTGTATTTACAGGAAGGTATTTAACCCCATCAACTATCATATAGTCATAATGAGGGCTGGACCAGCCTATGGTCACAAGGTAACCATTTTCAGTAACTTCAACCTTTGTAGGTGAATCAATGGTAGATTTTCCTGAACCACCTTCAAGGCTTACTGGCACCATATATTCATTTTCCCCAAGGTCACCTGTTTCCTCCTGACCTGCATCACCAACTGATGCTTCCTCATACGGGGTAGGATTTGAAACTGAAACCCTATGGTCATACCACTTGGCCTTGGTCCCTATAAGCGCAAGGTCAAATTCTTTATCAAGACATGGAACAGGTACATCAAATGCATTTACATCCTCTGTTAATCCATCATCATAGGTAACCTGCTCTATACTTGGATCAAGAAGACTGGCGCCTTCCTTCTGGGCATCCTCAGCAAGTCCAAGATAAAGATTTACAACATTCTTTGATGGCATAACAATATGAATATTTCCTATACCATCCTTCACCGTAAGAATACCCCTGCCGTCATATACTTCATTTACATGAAACATAGTACTGTCAGTATTAAATTCTACTGAATATATTCCATCTTCAAGATCAAGCTTTTCAAGATCAGCTGATGTAGAATCCCCTGAAGTAGCCACTGACTCTTCACTTGCCACTTCTTCACTACTTGCTTCCTGGCTTACTTCTTCTGTTACCACCTCTTGTTCAGAAGTTACATCAATACTCTGATTTTGGCTTTTACCACATGCAGATAATATAAATGTTACTGCAATACCTGTAACCATTAACTTTAAAAAACTCTTTTTCACTTTGATACTACCCTTACTACTTAATAATTATTTATATCTTATTTATAACTCTTTTACTTAGCAATTCTATCAGGTCCACCACTGTTTTAGGACCTGTTAATCAATAATTACTCAGCCATTACATCAGCAATATGATCCACATAAATCTGCTCTATTGTTTCAATTCTTCCAAGTCCTGAAATCTGCACCTCTACATTATCAAACTTACCTGACGCAAGCATCATGCTCTTCCATGAATCATCATCATCCCCCGCCATATCATTATTAGCATGGTCACCGGCAACAACCATAAGTGGACGAAGTACAACAGTTTTATAACCTGCTGCTGCAACGGATTCGATAACATTTTCCACTGCAGTTTCCTCTGGTTCTCCCTCAACTGTTCCTATAAATACATTCTTATATCCAAGGCTTTCAACCTGTGTCTGCATCTGTGAATAGGTAACCTTAGCTGTATGAGAAGTACCGTGTCCCATAAATACAAATGCTACGCCTTCGGCTTCAGCTGCCTCAAGGCTGTCATAGGATGCATCTGCAACTGCTGCAGCTGTTATAGCCTTTGCGACCTCTTCCTTATCTGAATTTACTTCATCTGCTGAGGCACCAACCTGTCCAAGAAGTGGATTAGATACCTTTATTGATTCAAACTTATCAGCATAGGAATTAACCACCTCAACCATTTCATCATATTCAGCTCCCTGCATAAGGTGTGTAGGCTGAACGATAAGATTCTTAACTCCATTTTCAACTGCTCTGTCAAGGGCCTGAGTCATGTTGTCAATGGCGATTCCATCTCTTGAAAGAACATGATTTATGATAATCTGTGCTGTAAATGCTCTGCGTACTGACCATTCAGGATATGCGGTTGCTATAGCCTTCTCGATTCCTCCAATATCCTGGGCACGGCTGTCATTAAATGAAGTACCGAAGCTTACAACAAGAATTTCATTTTCACCTATCTCATCCTGGTTTAATGGATCATCTGCTGAGGCATCACCTGTATCTCTTCCATAATAATCAGGGTCTGCGAACTCTCCCTCAACCAGTTCCTTCTGTTCTTCTGAAAGTGTATCCCATGCTTCCCTTGCAGCTGCGCACTGGTCTGCAGTATCCTCAGTCCATTCCTGAACATATATACCATCTATCATAGAAGCCACTTCATCGGCAGCTTCCTTATCTGAAGAAACCTCTATGTCACCAGATAAACCTTCTTCCTCTTCTGCTTCTGCCTGACTTGCTTCTTCCACTTTTTCCACTTCTTCTGTCTCTTCTTCTACACTACCTGTTTCTTCTGTCTCTTCTTCTGTCACAGCTTCACTTACTGCTTCTGTACCTTCAGTTTCTGAATCCTGTCCACAGCCTGTAAGACCATAGGCTCCCATTGAAAGTATTAACATAGTTGCTAGAATCCTTTTTTTCATTTTTATTTAAACTCCTATAAATATATAAAATTTCATATAAGCATTTTTATCCAAAGCATCTTTCCTTATAATTTTTCCTCACTCCTTTTAAGATTAGCTTATGCATTTGGGGATTTATTTTATTAGCTTTTGTCAGCAATTTCCTGAAGGCTGCTTCTTGCTATTTTTATGCATAAAGCTTTGAACAAAATAAAAATGCCCATATTTTCAAATAAGAAAAATAGGCACACATAATAAGCAAAAGAGCATTTCCTCTCCTTCGCCTGCGGAATAGTACGACCAATTCCTCGTGATCATATGTACCAAATACCAGAGGCAGGTTTCCTGACTTAAGTTTCACAGTGACGAGATCGTACAGGCTTTTCACCTGTTTCCCTTTTACCCTTTGGCCCTATAATATCGGCTAAACGTCAATATATAGTCAGAGGCACCTCCAGCTTTCATTATTAAATTTATGACTACCATACTCTATCACAAGCATTAATATTTTTCAATCTTTAGAATTGTCAAAGAAATAGGACCTTGCCTGTCCATTTCTTATAGACAAGCAAAGTCCCATAAACCCCTATATAACAAAATACCAGAATTAACTATATAAGACCTAAAGTTTTACATATTAACTATGTTTTTTAATTAGGTTTTATATTTTGTTTTTTTACTTCAGTAGTCTTTAAATTTGTCTTCTTATTTGACTTTTTATTTGTAGCTTTTTTAGCTGCATTTTTATTATTTTGAGCATTAAGGAATTTATTGGCATTTTCCCTTGCAACGTTTAACATTAACTCTTCATTCTTCACCTTTTTAACCACATCTCTTGGATGAATACAGTTTTTAGGATTGGTCTTGGACCTTAGAAAGTCCTTAAGCTCCGAACTCTTAAGCTGATTTTTAATATATTTATCAAGACTGATTTCATTTCCTGCCTTATCAACCATAGGAACCTTTCCCATATAACGATACATCTGTCCGCAGTATGCATAGGCGCAGTCCTTCATGTAATTGTCATCCGCCTTTTTGTATTTATTATTCTGGAGGCGATATATTGCTTCATCACATTTCTTTAATATTACCCCATTCTTTACTGCTTCATTAATTATTTCTTCTGTTGGGAAATTCTCTGTCTGGACATTATTTCCTTCATTATCTACAGTAACATTTACACCCTTACCTATGGTGCCTGTTACTATACCTTCAGCAATATTATTAGCTATTTTAGGTGAATCCTTGAGAAAGTTAAAGTTATTTTTAAGTGACTTTTCTATTGAAGCATTATTATATTTTAAGAATTCAGTCTTTTCTTCAGCATTAAATAATTCATCAAATTTTTTATCAGGATTTTCCTTCTTTTTATTCTCCACAGCATCTGCTATCTTCAGAAGTTTTATTCTTTTGCCCATTACATTTCCAGCATATGTATCAAGATTATTATTCTGAGTTGAAAGCTGTGCAATATTTTCCTTAAGTTCTTCCATCAAAGGTAATACATCAACTATAGGTGAATAGAAAGTTTTTATATCCTCGAAATTTTTAATATTAGGATTATCATTCTTAGCAAGTGAAACATAGTCATCCTTACAATATTTTATATTATTCTCGACATCCATTAAATAATTACCAAGCATTGATGCCATGATAACATTCTTGTTCTTAAAAAAGTCTTTCTTATTAAAGTCTACATCTTTAACAAGATCACTAATCATCTTTTTAATAGCCTTTCCACCTTTATAGAATACTTCAGCTATATACTTATCATCTTCCGGACTCTGAATTTTCATAGCCTCTGCTATTTTTTTAAATTCCTGATGTTTCTCATCCCCCAGCTTCGAATGGTTAAGCAGGTCCTCTACGGAGTATTTTCCTGTCATAGCAAGAGCAAGGATAGAAGCAGAAATTCCAACTCCTTCTGCTAATGAATAAGGTTTCTTACCCACACCAATCTGTCTTGATTCTGGCGTTTTCCATGAAGCTCCATAAAATGGATGAACTCTATAATTATCACAATTGTTATTAACAATTATTTCAGCAACATCCCCTAAATAATTTTCAGCAAAGTTATCTTTCATTTTTTTAATTGCTGGGTTAATTGATGCTATCATAGGGCGAAGAGCTTGTCTTACTTCCTTCATTGCTGCAACACGTCTTTTTGCATAATCAGAATTAATATCTGTCTTATTTTCAAGATATATAACTGCAAGTGCATCAGCTTCCTCTAATGTTTTTTCAAATAATTGAGCATCGTCCTGGTTAAGGGGCTTCCCTATCTTTGCATTTTCCCTTGCAATATCTCTGATAGATTTAAGTTTATTCATGGTATTCTTATAGTTATTATTTTTAGAACCACCCCATGTATTATTATCATCCAGCAGTTCATATAGATTATTCAGGTCACTAGCTGTCTTAGCCAGATCAGGAACTGATAAGTCTTTAGCTCTGTATTCTGCACCTTCATCAGCAAAATCAGGACTATATCTATAAGCTATATCTAGAATCTTACGTTTATATTTCCTTTCTTCCTGTTTTAATCTATCATGGGTTTGGGAATTATACTCCTCTGCAGCATCTGGAAGTTTAACATCCTTAAAATTCTCAAGCAATCCTTTATATACTTTGCTTTCACCTTTATTTATTGCCTTTCCTATTGCATCGATACCCTCTGCATTAAATATGTTTTTGTATTCATCACTATTTTTAATATACGCTATATACTTATCTTTTAAGTCAGATACTCCTTTTTCATCTGAAAGAATTGCTTCAAAATCTGAAATTCTATATGCATATTCTACTTCACTATATCTTGCAATAAGTTCTGGCAGACTACTATCAGCACCAATTATCTTTCTAGGATTATTTATCCCAATTTCTGATGCAGCCTCAATCATTAAATCCTGTCCTCTACCAGTTATTATTGAGTTAATACTCTCATATGTGCTAACCAGATACTGGTTAAATAACATATCCCCTATCAGCTCTTCTTTTTCAGCGGTACTCAGCTTATCGCCTTCATTTATCAATTTTATCTTATTTTCTCTGGCATTTTTTTCTGCTTCCATTAATCTAAATATAGATTTTTGTCTAAGAGTAAAAATATTTGTCATATTATAATCTTCTGGTTTGGGTTGAATATCAAATTGTTTTTTTTCAAGCAAAGATTTAGCCAGGTGCTGTGCTGAACTCATTGTATTAGCGTGTGAAACATCCAAACCAGGACTTATAACAGCTGACGCAGTAAGGAAAGTCTGAAGGTAATTTTTAACAGCTAAAGTATTTCCTTTCTCATAGTTTTTCAAAGCTATTTTAGCGTTCTGTCTGGCTTTTACCATGACGTCACCCCAAGGCTCCATTCTGCTATCGCCTTTTTCTGTTGCAACACGATCAACAGCATTATTCCAATTAAATAATAGAAGGCTTCCACTTGGAGATGAGCCTGTTAGCTTGGTCTTAAATTCAGGGTCAGACATAAATGCACCCAGCATAACAGCTGTTACTATATCTTCATCTAAATCCTTAGGAACCGGCAGAATTATATCATCATAATTCTTAGCATTTTCATAATTCATACCTTCACGGATTTTACCGTATGGACCATATACCTCTTTTAATAATTCGGTTGGATTTTTTGTAAATTCAATATATTTCTTATCCTTTTTTATATAATTATCCTTTAATTTTTCTTCTTTTTCTTCTTCTTTTGCTTTTTCTTTATTATATTCTTCAAATAAATTAGCAATATCACTCTTCTGTCCTTCAATATCTATACCCTTTGTATAATCAGGTATAATTTTATTAAAATCAATTCCAAGCTCCAAATATTCATTAAAGAAAGACATTAATTCTGGGAATTTCTTTTTTTCATCTTCATCTTCTATAAAATCCATAAGCACCTGAAGATTAGGCTTATTATTCTCAATATCTTTAGAAGCCAGGAATTTACCAAAATTCTTGATAATTTCAAGACCTTCTTCCGCATCCTTTTCACTAGAAGGTTTACATATTCTATCTATTCCTCCATAAAAATCATATTTATCATAATCAATATGTTCCATTAAAAAGTTTTGATACATATTAAACATAATATCAGCAAATTTTGAAAGTTTTTCTATCTCACCTATTTTATAAATATCCTTTGCTAATCTTGGCATAATCTTTCTCCTTTTCCTATAAAAAACATTTTAATTTTCAAATCTGCTTCCATTATAACCATATAATGATAACAAATGCGCAACAAATTTTGCCATAGTGGTCTAACCCTTTGGGTAAATTCTTATTATTACCTTAACGTTTCCTTATATGGATTGACTTTTTATATTTCGTACAATATTATATGTCATACAATATTACCGGTAATTATATTATTTTTTTAGAAAGGACATATAAAATGTTACATAACAAAAAAAAATTATTTCAAAGTATCGGATTTTCTTTGCTTATAATCATATCAGTAATACTGATTTATTCAGTGATTTCAAATTTTATTAATATAAATGACTTTGTCGGTCCTTCTGATATAAGTCAAAAATTAGGTTCCTTTATAGTGCGTGTTCTATGTTCAATTTCATTAGTATTTTTGATTAGAAGGATTTATAAAACTAGCATTGGATTTACCAAAGAAAATATGGGAAAAGGTCTTTTTAGATATGGATTTGTTCTGGTTATCGCAATTATTCTTCAGTTTATTACCTGTTACCAAAAACCGGATATTACATTTTCTGAGGCCCTGCCTATATTAGCTCTTTATCTGATTTTTAATCTGGGAGTAGGCCTTTTTGAGGAGGTTCTATGTAGAGGGGTTCTTTTCAATTCCTTCAAGGAATATTTTGGGGATGATAAAAAGGGAGTTTATAAAGCCATTTTCTTATCTTCAGGTATTTTTGGCATATTCCATTTAATTAATCTTATCTCATATCCAACCCTTATAATAGGGACAATAACTCAGGTTTTATATGCTTTCTTTTTTGGAGTTATATTCTGTACTGTATATTACCGTTCCAAGAATCTTCTTGCCGGTATCATACTCCACGCTTTATTTGACTACGGAAATGTTTTCTGGAAATGCCTTTCAAGCAATAGGATTATGCTGCTGGAATCATCCACTAATTCGGATATGAAAATAAGTGAGTCGCTGATTGTTCTGGGACTTACCTCCATATTTTTCATAGCATCAATGATTCAGTTAAAAAAGGAATTTTCCAAAGAATAATTCAATAAAAAATTTACCAAAGGGGTCTGACCCCTTTGGTAAATCTTTTAGTTACTCTCTGGTAAATTGAGAATTCTGGTGCAGGTGGTTTTTATTAATTCCACATCATGGGTAACAATAAGTATTGTTTTCCCTGCATCACGTAGTTTCTTAAATATTTGGGCAACCTGAATCATATGATAATAGTCAAGCCCACTGGTAGGTTCATCGAAAAGAATTATATTACGGCCGGAAGCCATGGCTGAAGCTACCGCTACTCGCTGTTTCTGTCCACCAGACAGGGCAAGAGGGTGGCACTCAGCATAATTCTCAAGATCCAGCATTTTAAGAATCTCCATAGCCTCTTCTTTATTCTCAGTTTCCTGAGATATCATAACCTCCTCCAAGACGCTATCCGTAAAGAGCTGATGATTTACATCCTGCATTACCATATATATATTCTTAAGTCTCTGCTTATTTTTCCAAGTCTTGCCATCATACCTGAGTATGCCTTTACATTTTTTTTCAAGGCCACACAGGCATCTGAGAAATGTAGATTTTCCGCATCCATTTGCTCCAACTATAGCCGTGATTTCTCCAACACCAATATCCATTTTAGGTATGTTAATAATTGGATTTTTCTTATCATATGAAAACCAAAGATTATCAATTTCCATTACATTTTTTTCTTTATCATCCTGCTCAAGAATGACTTCAGTCGGATTGGTAAAGCTTTTGCCTCTAAGTCCTTTTTCATGAAAAATTTCCTCCTGCAGCTTCATAAATTCCTCACTGCTATACTCTTTAATGATCTGACCATTTTCCATGAGAACAGCCCTATCAATAAGAGGAAGAAGGTATGCTATTCTATGCTCTGCCACAATGACAGTTTTCTTCTCCTCCTTCCAGGACTTTATCATTTTGGCTAGCTCTATTATACCGTAATAATCCAGATTTGAAGACGGCTCATCCAGAAGAACTACCTCTACTGGATCTGTCTCTACACCAGCACAGGCAATCTTCTGTTTTTCTCCGCCGGAAAGATTAAATATATTTCTATCCATAAGTTTAGCCATATTGTGCTTATTTACAATTGCATTTATCCTCTTCTCCACCACTTCCGGCTCAACATTAAAGTTTTCACTTCCAAATGCAATCTCACTGGTTGTATCTACATTGAAAAACTGACTCCTGGGATTCTGAAAAACTGTCCCCACCTTCCTTGAAATATCCTTAAGAAGAGTTTTTCCAACATCCATACCATTTACATTGATGCTTCCCTTAAGTTCTCCTTGATAAAAATGCGGAATAAGACCATTCATGCATCTTATTATACTGGATTTACCACAGCCTGAAGGGCCACAGATAAGGACAATTTCCCCATCCTTTACTTCAAAATTTATATTTTTTAAACATTCTTCACTTTTCCCATAAGAAAATGTTACTTCACTCAAACTTATCATTTATAAATCATCCTCTTATCAAAGTTTTCTAATTATTTCCGCGGCAGATGTATTTATTTAATGAAGCTTTATCATTAGCATTTTCCACGGCAGATGTATTTATTTAGCGTCAAAAAAATCTTCCTGCAATCCACCAGGCAAAACATGCTAGGCAAAATAAAAACATTATATAATCCGGAAATCTGAACTTGATCTGCCAGATACAGCTTCTTTTTTCACCTACCTCAAGTCCCCTGCTTATGGCCGCTGCCGATAACTCTTCCCCAATCATGGTACACATAGCTATAAGGGGAACCATTCGATATTCAATTATTTCATAGGCCTTCTTTCCCCCAAGCTCCACGCCACGCATTCTCATGGCATCATTTATACTGTGATACTCCTCTTTTATTGTAGGGAAAAACCTAAATATTACGCTCATGGGAATTGTGATTTTATCTGAAACATGCATTCTCTGCATAGCCGCAAGGAACTCCGAAACCTTAGTTGTTCTGACTATATACTGGGCCAGTACAATAGTTGGTAGCATTCTGGTAATTATGTAAATCATAAGGGCAAATGCTGATTCTACTCCATTCAGGTCACCCCTTAATAGCAACTGAGCATAAAAACTAGCTGCATATACCAATGCCGAAATAAAGGCTGCTTTCCATTTCTTTTCTATAAGGAGAAGAAAAACCGGAATATAAACAAGTATCCAATAAAATACATGCATCCATTCCTCACCTGCCCCTCCGATTACAAAAATCGAAGATGTAAGCATTAAAAGTAACTTAGTACGTGGATCAAGAAATGAGTGAATGTCACGATTAAGCTTATATCCCATTTATGCTATTCCTGCCTTTTCAAAATGTTTTCTAAGAACCTTTGTTCCAATCCAGCCTCCTATAAGACTGAAGATAAAATCTACTACCAGAAGAACAGGACACATCCACATAGGAAGTAACTTAGTTAGAGAATCAATATATTCCTGTCCGAACTGCTGTCTTGTTGAAAAATAGGCCTCAGAATTAATAAATATTCCAAGATAATTTGCCCATAAATTTATATTTGCAATTGCATAAGTAAGTATTCCCTTATTCTTACTCTTATAATCTCCTGATTTATAAACAAATTCTGCTATAAGTCCGGTAACAGTTCCAACTATTAATGCATAATAAGACATACCCGTTACCCACATAAGAATACCTGTCAATATATTCATTATCAGTATCATTCCAAACTTGCTGACCTTAGTTAAAAAGAGCATATAAGGAATTCCTACTAATACTGGTGCAATAACCACCAGCAAAAGCATCATGATGGGAATAACTCCCGTCATTGCAACAAGACACATAATTACAGAACAAATAGCTGTATAAATACCAACATTTATCAAATCCTTTACATTTAACTTATTATCCATTTCTTATCCTTTCTACTATTCCAAAATTTACCAATGGTGTCAGACCCCTTTGATAAATTAGATTGTGTACAATTGATTTTGCCAAAAGGGTCTGACCTCTTTGGCAAATTATGCCATTTTCCACTGGGAAGATTTCATCTGTACTTCCTTCATATGTTTAAATATTCCGTCAGGCTTTAGGTTAAGCTCCTCAGGACTTCCCATTTCACAAACTCTGCCATCTCTTAGAACCACGATTTTGTCGGCTCTGTCTATGGTTCGCATACGGTGGGCAATTATGATAACTGTTTTATCCTTTATGAGTTTTGAAAGAGCTTCTTGAATCTGGGTTTCATTTTCCACATCAAGTGATGCTGTAGCTTCATCGAGAAGTATAATCGGTGCATCCTTGAGAAATGCCCTGGCAATGGAAATCCTCTGGCGTTCACCACCTGAAAGCTCTGAACCATTTTCACCGATTACAGTGTCATATCCATTAGGAAGATTCTTCACAAATTCATGGCAGTTAGCCATTTGGGCCGCCCTTAGAACTTCTTCATCACTGGCATCCTTTTTCCCGATTCTTATATTCTCCATAATGGTATTATTGAAAAGGGTTACATCCTGAAATACTATTGAATACATGGTGAGCAACTTCTCTGGATCAACCTTCGATATATCCATTCCACCCACGCTTATCTTTCCCTGATCCACATCCCAGAATCTGGAAGCAAGACGAGACACCGTTGTTTTACCACCTCCACTTGGTCCTATAAGTGCTGTAACCTGTCCTTGCTTCGCTGTAAATGTAACGTCCTCCAAAACATTACTATCATCAGAATATGAGAATTTCACATGCTCGAAGCTTATGTCATACCCATTATTACTTAAATCTGTACTCCCCTCCTGCAAAGGATAAGACAAAACCTCATCCAGTCTTTCGCACTGAATTTCGGTGGATATGATTGCCGCAAAATTCTGGAGTGTAATTGTCATAGGATCATAAAGACGTGAAACCACCATGAAAAACATAAATAAGGTAAGTATATCTATCTGACCCTTGGCAAAAAGACTTCCTCCAACCAAAGCTGTAGTTCCTATTCCCACACGAATCAGCATTTGAGCCATAGAAACATAAACCGCCATAACAATCTCAGTTTTAAGGGCCTGTTTTTCAACTTTTTCAATCTTTTTATTAAGACCCTTCAGATACTGGACATCAGCATGATTTGCACGAAGATCCTTCATATTTTCCAGACACTCCTGAATACCATCCTGCATTTCCAACTTAACACTCATATTTTTACGAACTGCTTTTTTCTGCAAACCTGATGCAGTATATATAATAAGAAATGCAAATGGTATAACCCAGAAGCTGGCCAACACAAGACGCCAGTCAAAGCATATAAACATTCCAAGCCCCATAATACCAACAGAAATTACTGCTCCAATCAGTTCTGGTATCCAGTGACTGGAAGCCGTCTCTATAGCCGAACAGTCAGCCAAAATATTATTTGTAAGATCAGCAAGATTTTTCTTACCAAAGTAAGAAAGAGGAAGCTTTCTAAGATGCTCTGCTATACTTTTCCTTCTTTTACCACTTTCAACATAGGTTGCAAAAAATGTTGCCTGATACTGAATCCTCTGTGTTATAGCTATGCATATAAGTACCACAAGAGAACCGATTACATATTTAATAACATTTCCCTTGTTAAGATTATTATCCAGCAAATCTCGTATAAGCATGTAAAGAATAGCCGCAGGAAACATTAATGTTAAATTAGAAAATATACATGCTATACATGCTTTTATAAGGTCTATTGCCCCATCTCTGGTAAGAGCATATTTATGTTGCAGTTTTTCTACCATTTTTATGCACCTGCCTTTCTATGTTCCTTATCAAATTCCACGGAGTCCGCTGATTTAAAATCTTTAACCTGACCAGGAGCATCATTATATCCTTTCCCTTCAATCTTCCACTGAACAGATTTTTGATATTCCTTATACATTTCAAAATATCTACCCTTCTTATCCATAAGCTCGGCATGAGTACCGGATTCACTGCAGGAACCATTTTCGAGGACAAATATCTTATCCGCATCAACTACTGTGCTAAGCCTGTGAGCAATCATTATCACAGTCTTTCCCTTAGCCAGTTCTTCAAATGCCTTCTGTACGCTGGCCTCATTATCCGGATCTGCAAATGCAGTAGCCTCGTCCAAAATAATAATCGGAGCATCCTTGAGAAGTGCTCTGGCTATAGCTATTCTCTGCTGCTCACCGCCTGAAAGATAGGTACCCTTTTCCCCAATCATGGTATCAACTCCCGCCGGCATCTTTTCTATAATATCCATACATTGGGCCTTTTCCAGTGCATTCATTACCTCTTCGTCAGAAGCATCTGGTTTAGAAAGCTTCACATTATCCTTAATACTTGTTTTTAGAAGACTGCTATCCTGAAATACAAATGAAACCTTAGACAAGAGCTCCTCAGAAGAAATATCCCTGACATCTACATTTCCAATTTTAATGGAGCCTTCTCTTACATCAAAAAATCTGGCTATAAGCTGTGCAGTTGTGGATTTACCTCCTCCACTCGGACCAACCAGAGCCACATGGGATCCAGCTGGGATATTAAGAGAAAGGCCCTTTATTGCATCCTTTTCAGAATTTGGATATGCATAGGAAATATTATCTATAGTGATATCTCCATTTTCTGGCATTTTATGACTTCCCTCATCCTTAAGAGTCTCTATCTCAAAAATATGATTTACCCTTTCGATTGCATCAACCACTGTCATTTCCTGTTCTCCAGAATAGGCAAGCTTAGTCATATTAACAGTCAGAAGTGGAGTTGCGATTATGTAATACATCATGTTCAGCACAAGTTCTGAAGAGATACCATTTCTACCCAGAAAATATGCAGCACATACAAGAGCCACAAAAATTGCATTTATGGCTGTAATATATCTGATCATAGGGTTTGTCATACTTTTGGTATATTTTATGGCCCAATTTGTAAAATCATCTATAGCAGCACTAAAACGTTTGAAACTAAAAACCGTCTGACCAAAGGTTTTTACAACTGGAATACCTCTTACATATTCCACACCCTCATTTGAAATAACCTCCATTGCATTTTGATAATATTTCATATCCTCCTGCATCTTAGGACCCATCATGCCCGCTATAAATATAAATCCAATCACAATTGGAATAAGACATATAAGGCCTATTCTCCAGTCAAAGGCTATCATAAGAACCGCAATTCCAAGCGGAGTTGCTGCTGCTGCCGCCTTATCTGGTAGGTTATGGGCTACATAGGTTTCTGTTGCCGCTGTAGAATCATTTACAATTCTTCTAATTTTCCCTGTACCTTCTTCATCAAAGACACCAAGGGGAAGACTTGTTATATGTTTCATAAGCTTCTTTCTCATGATGGCCTGTATATGAAAAGCAGAAATATGAGTACACATTAGAGCTAATATGTATATCACCATGGATAAGAGTATAATTCCTACCGATATCCAACCAAGTCCTGGTATCTTACCTAAATTTTCTCCACTGATTGCTATTTTTACTATTTTCCATATCAAATAATATGGCACCAATGCCACAAGGGCACTTATGGCTGCCAGGCATCTTCCCAAACTTATGAGGCCGCCATAGCCATCCATATATTCAGTAAGAAGTTTTAATGCATTTATCTTAACTTTCATTTTCCCTCCCTTTTTGCCAAAGGGGTCTGTCCCTTTTGGTAAATTAAATGCCTAATAGTTCATGCCATCCGGGCATAAAGAATGCTTCAATTGTGTCCAGATAATGGTTCATTTTATCCTTATCAAAGTCATGGAGAATCGGTTCCATAAGTGCCGTCATATATGCGCTGATGATTATATGAAGTTCCTCATGACTGACCTTTTTTACTTTTATTCCGTAGGCTTCTATATCCCTTATCCCTTTAAGCATCAGTTTTTCATGACTTTCCACCATGGTATGAAAAAAATTCTCATACCTGGTTCCCTGGCTGCAATTAAGAAGAAGCCTGAATTCCTGGCGATAGGGAAATGCTACTTTTCTGACCATCTCAATCTCAGACTGATTTTTCATTCCCTTATAATCACGTCTTTCAAGACTGGCATAGGATCTTCTCAAATGTTTATTTATCCACTCGTCGAGTGCATCCACAGCTGGCTGAACCACCTGACAGAAAAGATCCTCCTTATTCTTGCAGTGTCTATATAGGCCGGCAGAGGTTATCCCTGCTTTTTCAGCTATATCTCTTATTGAAGCCTGTTCATATCCATGTTCTAGAAAAACCTCCCTTGCAGCTATCATTACACGGATATTTGTTGCCGTTTTGTCTCTTGGCATATCCACCTCCCTGTTAGTTATCAAAAGCACGCTTTCGTTCACTAAAAAAAATAAAAAGGCCCTAAAGCCTTTTTACGTTAAAAACTATTAAATTGTAGGTATTAAGTTTATCAACAATCCTGATAAGATTCATTTTACGCCTCACAAATTTATAGTTAACAAGATTCGCTAAAGATGTTAGCATTAACTAACTATAATGTCAAGCCCCTAACTTTTTTTTACCAAAGGGGTCTGACCCCTTTGGTAAATTCCTTTTGGTAAATTAGAAGAGGTATGGTTCTTCCCAAAGGTTTAGTTTGGTTCCTATTCCCATTTCCAGGGCTTTTTCATAGCACTTTTTGCCCCAGGCGACGTCTTCTACTGGCATGCCACCTACAGAATAAATGATTACTTCATCGTCTGACTTTCTCCCTTCTTCTTTTCCAGCAATGATGGCACCTAGATTTATTATCTTGTCCTTTGATAATTTTCCATCATGTACAAGATCCAGCCACAGAGAACCTGGTATATAAATAGTATTATAGGTTGGATATGGATATTCCTCTGCCCATGCCTCATAAAGCTTTATATTGTCACAAACAAGCTTTGCCTTACCGCTGCAGATATATTCATCGGAGAAGTCACAGGAACCTGGAACGCAGAAGAGAGCTCCCGGCTTAATCCATTCCTCTTTAACAAATGGATACTGACTTCTGTCCATTCCCATAGCAGTAGATGTGGCAAAACTAAGAATATCCGAATCCCTTACACATTCTTCAAGTGTATCCACAACCTTTATAGTTGTGAACTGTGGTAGTCTTTCCTTTACAAAGCTTATACATCTGTCAATGGATGCTTTTCCTCGTCCCTTAATCTTAAGTGTGTCAAGAGTAGGTCTTAAAGCTGCAAATGTTTCTATAGCCGTAATATTAATAACTCCAGGTCCAACAATACCCAAAACCTTGGCATTCTTCACAGCAAGATTCTTAACTCCTGCCCCCGGAATTCCGGATGTACGATATGCAGATAAGAGGTTAGCTGACATAAGTGAAAGAGGTGCGCCTGTATCCTTATCATTTAACATTACCATAAGAATAGATCTTGGAAGACCCTTATCTCTATTATCAACATTTGAACCATACCACTTCATACCTGCCATATCAGTTTCTCCACCTACATATGCAGGCATTGCCATAAACCTCCTGTCAGGACCATTTTTCGGCATATTTGGAAAAATAGGTTTATCTGGAAATGTAATCATGGTGCCATGTGAATTACCATTTTCACCACCCATAAGATAGTCTCCCTTATCAAGGGTTACCAATAATTCTTCCATACAATTAGTACAAGCTACTACATCATTTACACCAGCCTTAAGCATATCCGGCTCACTTAAATATAAAATATCTATCCTTGTATCCTTCATAACTATCTCCTCCTGATCCTAATAAAATCCTAATACTATATAAACTTCAAAACCCTGATTTCATCTTTAAATATTTTCAAAACCCTGATTTCATCTCTAAAATATATAAGCCATATCCCATCATACTCTGTGATATTTGCCATATAATTCATTCTCCATGGCCATAACCTCTTTAACTGCATAAGGCTTAAAAAGAGGCCTTTTTACCCTGAGCTTTATCCATATAAAAGAATAAATTCCCAATAAAACCAATGTTACTAATACAACCTTATAAAGGGACAGCTTTACCTCCCAGGATGGATCAATACTATAAATCATATAAGCTGACCCTAATATTCCAAGAATAGGAACCGTATATCCTAATGGAGTTTTAAAATTTCTAGGGGCTGCAGGTAGTCTTCTTCTGAGCAAAATAACATTTAAATTTGAAATAATATAGCTGATCAGCCATAATACAGCTAAAACCGAAATCATATATGAAATCGAATCTGTTGAAGAAAGACCAGTAACATTTAAAATTACAAATATTCCTGTCTCGACCAGAATTCCCACATAAGGAGCACCCTTCTTATTGGTCTTCTGGAAAAATTCTGGAAGGAGACCAATCTTGGACATTCCCATTAATATATATGAGAGGGAACTGAGAATAGTATTGACAGAACTTATTGCCGCAAGCAGGGTAATAATCAGCATCCAATATCTTCCCAAAGGACCTAAAAGTGCCTCACCATAGAATATCTGAGGCGTAGTACTATTTGATAGGCTGTCCCAGTTTGTATAATTCTTAAAGCCCATTGTCAGAAATGCCTGCATACCAAGTATAATCAGCATGCTTATAACCATTCCAAGGGGAATATCTCTTTTGGCATTTTTACAGTTCTTGTTCAGTGGAATAACATATTCACCACCTACAAAAAGGAAAAATGCTATGCCACATAATCCCGTAACACTTTTAAAATCAGATGCCAAAGCTTCAGGCTGTTCAACAATCTCACCAGTTCCTATACCAAATGCACCAAGCACTCCCATCGCTATAAGAGAAAATATAAGAGCATAGGCTACAAAATCCTGAACTTTAACAAACACATCCACACCATTCATATTGGTGATTACAAGAAATGTTATAAGTATTATTGTAAATACCCATGCCGGAATACCTGTTCCCTTAAATATTTCCGCAAATGTATTTCCAAATACCGCTCCCTCTACAGAACCTGCCAGAGAATTACATAGAATATATCCACCTACCATACAGATAATTGTTATAAATGGTCCCACCGAAGCAAGTGAAAACTGTGCAAGACCACCTGTAAGATTGGGCATAAGTGAATTAAGCTCAGCTATTGATAATAAGGTAAATATATTGACCAGACATGCTATAGTCATTGTAATAATGAATGGAGTTCCTATACTTCCTGCCCCTATTCCCAAGGTAAGCAGGCAGCTGGATGCGACTACAAGACCAACACCTGTAGCAATAACGCTACCTAATCCAATCTTTTTATCCATACGCACCTACCTCCTTTAATCTAAATCTCCCTCTACCAGAGCATCCATTCCTTCTTCACCGGTTCTTACACGAATAGCATTTGTAACAGGTGATACAAAAATTTTTCCATCACCTATATGACCTGTATAAAGAGCCTTTTCAACGAATTTCAAAAAACCATCTACTTCTTTGGAAGGAAGAACAACCATGACCACCTGCTTAGTAAGTAACTGAGGTGATGTATTTTTCTCAGCTTCATATTCCTGAGTTCCCAACTGTACACCACAGCCAAGAGCATCCATTATGGTCATTCCTGTGATGCCAAACCTTCCAAATTCCTTTGTAAGCTCAGCAACCTTAGCCTCCTTGGTAATTATTTCAACCTTTGATAATTCTTCTATAGCTACATTCATAATCATTCCTCCTTCACTACTTATTCCTTGCTTCATATAGGCTTTATATATGGGGTTTATATTTTAGCCTTGAATCTTCCATACCTGAGTCCAGATATATCTACACTAGTTTTTCCTTCATCTATAAGCATTGCCATCTGCTCACCTACAGCAGGAGCTATTCCGAAACCATGTCCTGAAAAAGCACAAGCCACAACAAGTCCAGGGACCTCATCCACAAATCCAAGTACAGGAACTCCATCCTGGCATATATCAAGATATCCGGCCCATGTTCTTACAATCTTTGCATCCTCTAAAGCAGGAAAATATTTCATGATTCCTCTACATATACAAGGAGCTGTAATCGCCGCATTACTAGGTGAATTTTCCGGTCCACAATCCTTATTATTAAGCTCAAGTCCGGACATTCCTCCGAATACAAATGAACCATGATCCGACTGATGTCCATAGAAATCAGCTTCTGCAGTACCTAGCATCTGATTAAACATATGGGGTTCTGCTTCTGTAACCAGACACTCACATAATTCCTTATGCATAGGTATATCTACTCCGACTGTTTCAAGTATGGGCCTTGATTCATATCCCGCAGCAACAACCACATATTGGCCCTGATATACATTTTCCTTGGTATAAACCTCTCTCAAACGGCCTTTAACTTTCCTTAGTTTTTCAACCTTTTCTCCGGTTATGAATCTTACTCCCATTTCTCTTGCCTTCTTATAAAATGCAAGTGTTGTCACCATGGGATTGGCATGGCCATCAGTTGGGCACCAGCTGGCCCCGATAACCTCATCTGATAGATATGGATTGATTTTCTTAACTTCCTTTGCATCTATCATTCTTACATCTAATCCACAAGCAATAGCCCTATCAGTAAGTCCCTGCAAAATCTTCAGATGTTCTTCTGTCTTTCCAAGTCTCAGATTTCCTTCCTTGTGATACTCACAATCAACTCCCAGTTCCTCTGAGAGTCCCGGCCATAGTTCCTTTATTCCATACATAGCTAGTGGAAGTTCCCTGGGATCTCGACCTGATTGCCTTACACCTCCACCATTTCTGGAAGAACCACCATTTCCAATATTGTCGCTACCCTCCAGAACTATTACACTTTTTCCTCTTTTCCTAAGGTAATAGCTAATGGCACATCCAATAATTCCTGCGCCTATAACTACCACATCTGCGCTATTATTTTTTACCATTTACTATACCTCCTCATTTCCAAATATTTTCATTTCTGTAGGACGCATGGGTGATCTGGAAGTAGCAGGTTCCAGTTCAGCTGGTGATACTTTGAGCTCTCTTGCTACAATTCCTTTTACCAGCCTTGAACAGGTCTGTCCCTGACATAAACCCATTCCCGTACGAAGATATCTTCTTATTTCTGTAAGTGTCCACATTCCATCATGAACCGCTCTTCTTATTTCTCCCTTTGTAATTTCCTCACATCTGCATATAAGCATATCGTCATCCTGCTGAGGAACAAAAGGTCCTATATCCTTTGATCTATCTAAACTAGTATTCATATAATCCTCTCCTATCAAATACATTTGAAAAATCTTGCCTTCATTGCATATTCCTTTGGAACTCTCATGGTAAGAAGGCTTGTATTATCAAATGCCTTTAAACTCTTTACTGAAACAACCTCAGCCTCACAGACCTTTTCTCCATTTCTTGATAGTCCATATCCCTTATCACCCTGTTTAGGAAGCGGAAGAAATTCATAAGGAAGTGTTACTGTTGCAGTACCATCTCCACAATCCTCATCCACCAGGAATATAGCCTGACCGGAACAGGATGCCACGCACATTCCGCAGTTTATACACTCGCTCCCCTCCTTTACGAATGGAAGATAGGTAATATTTTCACCTGTTGAAATACAGCCTTTAGGACAAGCATCCTGACATGGATTACATGGAATATTCTGTGTACACTCTATAACCGGATGGACTCCTGACTTATGTACAACACCAGGAAATCTTTCAATCTCTTCATCAGCCACATATCCTTTTTTCAGTAAATTTGTGGAAATGTCTATTCCCTCATCTGTTTTCTCTATAAGCTTGCCTCTATTTTTAGGAGCAAACATTCCCTGTCTCAGGCTGTCCAGATCATCTTCAAAAATCTTAATTTCTCTAAGCTTTTCTTCCTCATCTATGTATCCCAGATACTCAGCAACACAGAGTCCTGACATCTTTCCTTCAATCATTGCTGAGGAAGCTTCCTCTATACCTGATACGTCACCAGCTGCAAATATACCTGGTACTGAAGTTTCTCCATATTCATCAACTATTGGAACCTGTCCACCCCTCTTAGGGTTATCTTCCATAGCACAGCCTGCCATCTTAAGCAGCTGAGACATTGGAGAAAGTCCCACAGCCATACATACAGTATCAACCTCGAAGTATTTTTCACTTCCTTCTATTGGAGTAAAATGTTCATCAACCTCATTTATCCATACTCCTGTAACATGTGTATCCCCTTCTACTTCCTTTATTGTATGTGAGAGATAGAATGGTACTCCTGTTCTTGCAACCTTTGCTGCATGAACACCATATCCACCAACTCTAGGAGCTGCATCTACAATGGCAACCACCTGGCATCCGGCTTGCAAAAGCTGAAATGAAACTACCAGGCCAACATTACCTGATCCCAGCATGAGAACCTTTTTTCCTGGCTGTATACCATGAAGATTCATCATAGTCTGTGCTGCTCCAGCTCCTATAACTCCAGGCAATGTCCAGCCCGGGAAGGTAACCATATTTTCAGATGCTCCGGTAGCAATTATTATAGTGTCACCCTTATAATGATGAATCTGATCATTAATTCTTACATTTACCTCTTTATCAGGATAAAGACCAATTACCGTAGCATTTAGAACAACCTCAACTCCTAAATCATCAGCTTCCTTAAGAAGCTCTTCTCCTATCTTGTAGCCTCTGATCTTGGCATGATGTTCCTTTGAACCAAAAAACTTATGTATCTGTTTAAAGAGCTGGCCTCCAGGTTTTTCATTTTCATCAAAAACTACTACCTTAAGTCCCTTCTTAGCTGCCTCTATTCCTGCAGAGAGTCCCGATGGACCGGCTCCAACAATTATCACTTCATATCTTTTCATAGCTTATCCACCTTCCTATACATTTACCGCTTCTACTCCATCCTGTGTTCTGATGTCCATGCCTTCCTTAAGTGGTGTAACGCAGGTTCTTACATTTGGCTTGCCATCCACAACCATTACACAGTCAGTACATCTGCCAATTGCACAAAATATTCCACGCGGCTTATGTTCCTTCTTGGTATATCTATGTATCATTACTCCATTGGCCTTTAAAGCTACGGCAATAGGCTCATCTTCAAAGCCCTTCATTCTTTTCCCATCAAATGTAAATTCAACTTCTCTACCCTTTTCTGTTTTTCCCAAAATTGGATGTTCTGTTATTCTACCCATCTCGACTCCTCCTATTTAGTAAGCATTGCTTCCATTTCAATTTCCACAAACTGTGTAGGTCTGTTAAGTCTGGAAATTTCTACCATAGTGTTAAGTGGTTTTATATCATGGAAGAATTCTGAATATGCCTGGCAAATCTTTGCTCCCTGGGTAATATCCGTCGTATATATGAAAACTGAAAATACATCTTCCTTTTTTGCTCCTGCCTCTTCCAATAATTTAATCTGCTTATCTAAAACATATTTAGTCTGTTCATAGGCATCCTCGCCATATACATTTCCATCTGGCTGCACTGATGTGGTACCTCCGATTTTTATATAAGGTCCTATCTTAACCATCCTTGAATATCCAACCTTTTCCTCAAGTGGTGCTCCTGAACTATAATTAATTCTTTCCATATATATCTCTCCTTCCGATTAAATTTAAATGCAGTTTAAACTATTAAATCAGAAACAAAAAAGGCGCTCACACATACATGTGAACGCCTTTGTCCGACTACAAATCTGAATTGATGTTACATTTATATCACGAAGCAATAAATTTGAAAAACAGAAATGTTATTTATCTGTTCAACTAAATGGTTTAACTGGGATTTAAATCGGGTTGGTATAGAGATATTATTAGGGGATATTTTGTTAGCAGGGATATAAGTCAAAATATCAACCATTTTGTTATATATTAATTGTTTGACATATATAAATTATTAAAGTAAAATATTTTCATGAGTTGCAAAGGCGCACGTTTTAAAGACGTGCGCCTTTTTTATCAAAGGAGTATCATTTATGAATCAAAGACAGTTAAAATATTTTCTTGAAGTATATTCACAGGGCAGCATCAGCCTGGCCGCTAAGAATCTATATCTTACCCCTCAGGGACTAAGCAAAACTATAGCTACACTTGAGGCAGAGCTTGGAGTCCAACTCTTTATTCACAAGCATAACCAGATTCTTCCTACCAGTGACGCTGCAAGACTGGCTATTCATGCTCAGCACATAATTGACGAATATGATGTTATCTCAAAAAAGCTTTTCAATGATAATACTACCATTAAAAGGCTTTCTATTTTCTGTTCCTATGATGTACCTCAATTAATTCCTGCATCTTTTTTTCGTGAATTTAATACTGAATTTCCAGAAATACAATTAGATATAAAAGAATATCCTGACGAATATACAATTAAGAAAATCGAAAATGATAAGGTAGAATTAGCCATAGTACCAGGCCCATTTAAGCCAAATACTATATCCTACAATCTTCTATGTTCTGAGCCCTTCTGCCTGGTTGTAAACAAAGAACACCCTCTTGCTCAATATGATTCTATAGCATTTTCCAAAATAGCGGGAGAGAATGTGGTAATAAAGGATTCGCTTTCCTATACAAGCCTGCAGCAGCTTTTTACATTTACAGATTCCGGAAATATGCCAAATATAATTCTTGAGACTTCAGATGTTCACCTTATACACCAGATGGCAGAGGATAATTACGCCATAGGAATAAGCCTCATGTACCTAGCCAGGAAAATCAGATCTAATAAAGTTAAGGTAATTCCATTTGAAGAAGACCTTCTAACTAAAAATCTATATCTAATTTCCAACAAAAACAATGTACTAAGTAATGAGGCTTTACTATTTAAAAATGCACTAATTAAATTTTTCCAAAACTGATTTACCAAAGGGGTCAGACCCTTTTGGTAAATTTGGGTGAATTAGAAGAGCTGGCTCAGCTGTTCAATAAGGTCGCCCTTACCTGATACTGTGATCTGACCTACTCTGTCGCAGATTTTCTCCAGGTATTCCAGCTTCTTGAGCTGGTAAAGGGTCTGATTTTCATCCATGAGCTTGGCTGTGTTCATGAGGGATCTTGTGGAAGCTACTTCCTCCCTTCTCTCAATCACGTTAGCCTGGGCCTTCTTTTCAGCCAAAAGTACTGTATTCATTATATCCCTGATTTCACCTGGAAGTATGATATCCTTGATACCAAAGTTTCCAAATTCAACAGAGAAATCCTTTTCACCATCACGGAGTCTCTTATCAAGAATCTGACCTATCTCATCTCTCTTTTCCAATATTTCGTCCAGCTTGTAGTTTCCTACAAGTTCCCTGGATACCATCTGGATAAATGAGTAGAGCTGGTCTATCATATTGGTTCTATCTGATACAGACTTAACTGCATCTGTAACTCTGAAGCTTGTAACCATGTTAAGTCTTATGCCCACCTTATCCTTGGTAAGAATTTCCTGACCGGCAACATTTAACTCTCTCCACTTCATGTCCACAAGAATGGTCTTCACATCACTTACCACATTCCAGTAGTAATATTGGCCACCAGAAACCTCTTCTGTCAGCTCGTTATTCACGTAAACAAGACCAGTTTCCCCCTGTCCAACCACAAGCTTTGTGTAATACTTAGCAGGAATGTAATATATCATATCCTTGCTAATCTCATCCTGGAACTTAAGTTCTTCCATAGAGAAAATCTTCATCTCCACCTTCTCGAACATGGTCCAGAATACATACTCATTCTTATTTGTCACACCAATAAGCTTACCATCCACATAGACAAAGCCAATCTGATTATCTGTAAGCTTGAATCTTACAGTAGAATTTCTAAATGCTTCATCCTTAGCAAGAACATCATAAGGAATATTTTCAAGATTCACCTGACCTGTAGCCTGAACTATCTCAAGCTCATAACCCATATTCTTAAAGAAATGATACTTTCCAGCTGTAAGCATTCTTTCAAACTTACCATTCTTGCAAAGGAAACCAACTTCATTATCTCTTATTATATATCTCATTTTCTTTCTCCTCTTTATAAACAAAATCACAAAATATTTTCAAAATCCAGAATATCTTCAAAATCCAGAATATTTTCAAAATCAAGAATTTCTTCAAATCCTGGAAATTTTTCAAAAACAAGTTTATTATCAAAATATCTTCAAAATTAAAATATCTCCAAAATCAAAATATCTTCAAAGTCAAAAATATTTACTAATCATAAAAAACTTTAAAAACTGTCAATGTACCTCACAGAAACTTACAAATCAAAATCTTGGAGCTTCATTAAGTATAAGCTTTAAGTCCCATGCCTCTGACCCATAGAAAATAAATCTTATACGGTATCCTGTTGCTGCTGAAGTTTCCGACAGGCCAAGGAAAAGCCTCTGATCGGCACAAAATAATAAACTTTAAAACCCTCTGTTTTAAATTAATCTATACTCTACCACTGAGCTACATACCCCTAGTATGGAGGGAGTCGAACCCTCGACAATAGATGATTATCCGATTGACAGTCGGCGTTAAGTCAAAAACTTAACTGTATATAAAGTACGTACGGCATACCAGATATGGCACCACGGAGCAGAGCTGTGAACCATGAAACACAGCCACAATGCTCTCGTACAGTACACTACTTTCAAAAATCAAGGATAACCTATTCATAATACCCAGTTCCACAATCCGAATTATGTAAACCAGTTTCGATTATCCCTTCTACCCAAGAATTTCTTGTTTCATCCTCTCTACCCAAGAATTTCTTGCTTCATCCTCTCTACCCAAGGATTTCTTGCTTTATCCCTTCAGAACTCCAATAGTTTTCATCCTTCTGATTGGACGAACCAGATCACTCTGTTGCTCCATTACTTCATCTATATTCTTGTAAGCAAATCTGCATTCCTCAGCTACATCATTTTTCTTAGCCTTACCAAGGATTACTCCCTGCTCCTTAAGGTCACGCATGACTTCCTCTGTTGTAAATGCATTCATTGCCCCGGATCTGGAATAAGCTCTTCCCGCTCCATGGGATGAAGATGTAAAGCTGTCCGGATTACCCAGACCCTCCACCACATAGCTGTAGGAACCCATGGCTCCAGGTATAACAGCCAGGTCACCGACCCTTGCCCTGTTAGCACCCTTACGGTGAACCCATACATTTTGTCCAAAATGATTTTCAAGGGCAGCATAGTTATGATGGCAATTTATTTCCTGGCCAAATGTTACCGAACGGTCAAGATACTTATTAACTACCTCTTCAACTGAGGATTTTGCCACCTCCATCATTCTTGCTCTGTTTTCAAAAGCATAGTCCATGGCAAGCTTCATCCAGTTTATATATTGCTTACCTTCCTTTGAATCAACCGGAAGAAATGGTAATTTATATTCAGCCGGTACTGAGCTATAATACATTTCATTTAAACGGGCTGCTTCCTTAGTGAAATAGTCACATATAGCCTTGCCAAGGTGACGGCTTCCGGAATGGATCATAATACAAAGCTTGCCCTTATCATCCTCCTGAAGCTCCACAAAATGATTTCCTCCGCCAAGTGTTCCCACCTGGAAATAACCATCCGCAAGAAGAGGCATAAGCTCCAGCTCTGAATGATATTTATCCAGCTCCTTCATAGCATTATCTATTGTCTTACACTCTTGCGGCTCCTTATGTCTTGCTGTATTAACCGGAATATTTCTCATGAAGCTTCCGACTATGGCCTGAACTCCAGTTCCATTTCCAGTCATCACTTCCTTCACATCTGCCACATCTATATCAGTATCAATAAAATTCATACCGCAGCCTATATCTACACCAACTGCGTTAGGAACGATCACACCCTTTGTTGCAATCACCCCACCTATTGGCATTCCCCTTCCTGTGTGAGTATCCGGCATAAGTGCCACCCATTTATGAATGAATGGCAGATTTGCCAGATGCTGTGCCTGTTCAAGACATGAGTCTTCTATTTTATTTATATTTTCTAACCATATTTTTATGGGATATTTTGTATTTTCAAAATTAACGAACATTTTTCTTTCCTCCTTATTACTACTAATTCTTCCTATTCTCTGGAAATGTAATGATCTCACTTCCTGAATATATAATCATTTAGTCCCTGGAAATGTAATGTAATGGTATCATTTTCCTTTGTTTGTTTTCATGTACCTAAGATAGCATTTCCCTTTTATTTAATCATTTCAAAAAAGTTGCGAACTAAAAAACGGTTCTTTTATATAGCCATTTTTAATGACCATACAAATGAACCGATTCATTTTAATTCTACTATTAAATTTCTATGAAACAAAATCTATAAATTAGCTCTGCCTGGGCAAATTCCTTCCAGACCAAAATATATAAATTGGCTCTATCCATGCAAATTCTTTCCAGACCAAGATCTATTACTTTACAATGTTCATACAGATTCTCCATGTACAAACTATCTATTTGTCTCGCTCATGCCATATTTAACAATGGCTACAATAACAAGAATTCCGGAAACAAGAGTAAATGGCACAATTATCATATTTGCAGTAGAAGATAAAGTAGACACTGCAACAAGCTGCGCCTCCCCTTTTCTCGAAAGAATAACATTTGATATAACAATTAAATACGGACTAACAATTCTGATAATTGCATAAACCACAAGCATTATTATGCTGAATGTTTTTCGATCTCCCATATCCGATGTAAGCATTACTAATAATACCGCAACATAAAAAAGCATTACAATAATAACCACCATAAATTCTACCGGAAACACAAGGCCTGAAATCTCCTCATTTATTCCTGTAGGCGTAATGGACTTTTGAGCAAAAAACAATATCAAATAAATGATCATTGCTATCCCTTGAAGAATAACTCCTATTGCCATAGGGGTTGAAATACCCTTATCAACCTTCATTATATTTCCCCCTCCTTCAAAATAGTCTGATAAATACCAGAATATTTTAACACCAATCTCTCAAAATGTCATATTCTTTTGTTTTAATAATCTATCCTTTAAAAACTTTAGAAATCTTTCGTTTCCGATAACCTTTACTGTAGGACCAAAGGAAAGAATATTTATAAGAAGCTCCGTTTCATTTCCAAGGGAATAATATATATCACATTTATAAATCTCATTCCTACTTCCATCAAAGCCGTCATCACGCATTTCCGTATAGCGAAATGTATTCTTCTTATAGCTTGCAAAATGAAGCATAGCCCTTTCCAAAGTACCACGCTCTGTTTTAAGAAGCAGAGTCACTGGTTCCTTATAATAGGACTTCATTATCATTTTATCAAAGTCGGGCCAATCATCTTCATTTACAAAGCGGCCACTTAGCCTTACTTCACTTATCTTAGCAAGGTTAAGAATATATAGTTTCTTATTCTTTCCCTCCTCTAAGCCATAAAGCCTGATAGCGTCATTTTTAATAGAATATTCCAATCGAAGGGGAATAAAGTAATGCCTCATCCTTTTTCCCAAAGACGGCATATAGTCAATATCAATTATTTCCTTATTATGTATGGCATCTGCAATTATTCTGAAATTTTGCCTATAGGACTTATCTTCATACTTATCTCCATCCAGAAATATATCAGTATAATATATATCCTCAGGATTAAATAAAGGTTCTATCTGACCAAGCTCAATTTTAAGGTTTTTAATCTCTTCATCATTTAAAAAAAGCCCAATTCTTTTATCTTCTAAAATTGTTCTTAGCCATGACTTCTGATAATCAGATAGGGGAATCACAGGATCCGGCCTTGCCTCACCAAAAAGCTCCCATTCATCCTGACTTAGCCTGGGAAGTAAGAATAGCATGGATTCTCCGAAACCTTCCCTGTCTATCACATCCTTTATATCCTTTTGACTTATATCAGAGTAATCCTTAAGCAGCTTATATATTATATTGTAATAACAACCATAATTTTCTGAAAATATTTTCATATTTATACCCGTTTTTACTCCTGATTTTTCTTATTCCCTGTCTGGCCTGATATTATGATTTCTATTTTTTGCAATTCCTGATTATTCGATTATTGTTTTTGTGATTTCTGTTTTTGTGATTTTTATTTTGGGACTTCCTGTTTGGGAGCTTCATCCTGACCGATCTGGTACATTTCAAAAAGCTGATTTATATCTTCCATAAAATGCTTCTTAAGCCTTTTTATTTCCCTAAGGGGCTTCATATCATCATCCAGAAGATAAAATTTTATATCCACTATTCGGCCGATAAATGTACGAAGCCAGGGTACCATTTCATTTGCATCAATGACAATGATTTCATAAAGGAATTTATTTTCTGACATTCTGGTCAAAGTTCCGGACTTTCCTTCACGGCCTATTCTTGTGATTATATAGTCCTCATATTTTTCATTGATTTCCAAAAGCATTTCCACCTTCTGAAAACTAAATCCTGAATATTCGGACCTAAATGATACATTCCATACATTTTCAAGTTTTTTATCAAGCACCATTTGCATTTCATCTATGTAATCCGAAGATAAGGGATTAATGGATGCTTCTTCTGTTTTACCATTTACTTTATCTTTACTTGTGGTTTGGGTTAATTCCTTGTTTGGGTTTATTACTTTATTCTTTGTTGCAGTTTGGGTTACATTATTTTCTATGTCATTATTCTTTCTTGCTACATTTCCAGATACATTATTCTTTGTTGTAGCATTAATATTTTCAAATAGCTTCACACTATTTATATGGTCCATCCTGACAACCTGAAATAAATACTTATCTTCAGGCTTATATAGAACCACAAATCTTCTTCCAGACCTGTAGCTCACCAATATCCTTAAGGGAATTCCAAGAAAATCACTTGTTGGTCCATTTTTCAGATTAGAAGAAACGTTAATCAACATATTCGATTTTGTTCTTATTCCTTCCAATATCTGATGAAGGATCTGGTCCTCAAGACAAAA